>DAITMB010000059.1:5573-30579 GCA_036835375.1 Bacteroidota bacterium | reverse complement strand
AGTTGAAAATTTTCTCCGAGATCTGGCAAGCTAATTTGCATGTCCCGCGTGTTCCACTGCACCACAGCTACCGTTTTGTTGAGACTATTTCTGCCATAAGGATTCTGGGTAATCAGCGCATCGGGCATCACTTCGAGCCGCCAAACTCCCACTGCCAGCCGGTCCAAAAAGTAAGCGCCCGTTCCTTGATATTCGACCACGGTCGATGTTCCATATCCCGCAATTTCCCGAAGGTCGGCCATTCTCAGCGGCGCTACCTGAGTGTTATTGGAATGAAAATATCTCGTCCCGTCATTCAGCATGGCGAGATCGGCGGTCGCGTCAATGGAAAAAGCGCCAAACGTCGTGTTTTTCGGATAGCTTGGCAGATCAGCATACATGGGCACTTGCCGAAATACCTCGCCACTGATTTTGAGCGCTAACGCCTTTTGGGGCGTGTAGGCCAAATTCATGAAGTGCGTGTTGTACTCAGTATTGGCATAGGCCAAGTACATGGGATCATAGGCAAAGTGCGTGGCGATCTGAATCCCAGCTTCCCGAAAGGAGCGCGCCATGGCTGGATACACATAAGAGCGGCCAATGTCAGCGGCATCAAATTCATACACCAGCTTGGCTCCTTTATGGGCACGGATTCTATCGTCGAATGGGATTTCGTAGCGATCAACGGCTGGGAGCACATTGCCAGGCAACTCACGCTGATAGCCAAGTCCGGTGGGATACCATTGGAAGGTTCCGCCATTGATTCCCCCTTCAAAATAATCATCCACCAAGTGTACACTGTGGCTGATGTTGTAGAAAATGGGGTTGCGATAGCCCGATTTTTTCACCGCTTTCACCATTCTTCCGACGAAAGCCGCGACTAATTCCGGCGCTTCCCGGTGATGCGGCTCATTGCTGATTTCCACAGCCACGAGGCGCGGGTCGTCCTTGTATGCAATCCCCGTGTAGGGATTCACATGGTTCATGAATTGGAGCAAATAATTTTCTTGCGCTGCCATCGCGGCAGGGTCTGTAAGGCAATTGCCCTTTCCAAACTTTGCCGAAAATCCCGGTGTTGGTTCATCAGGCTCTGGCCAGCCATTCCCCCAAAAAGCAATTGGAGTCAGGACGTAATGAAATCCACGAAGCGAGAGCTGGTGCAGGAGATAATCGAAGGCATGAAAGCGCTCATTATAAATCAAGTTGCCCAGCGTATCGCTGATTTCGGTGTCCCACACATGCACGCGAAACAGGTCAAAGCCTAGCCGCGACAAATGATAGATGTCACGGTCGATCTCTTCGAGAGGATCAAGGCCCAACTTCTTAGCTGATCGATAAGCATGGGCAAAAGGCACGGTGTAGTTGACTCCAAAGCCTTGAAGCTCTTCGCCCTTTTTGCCCCAACGCATCACCCCTTGGTCGTCCACCACGACTGGGGTGGAGGGAGAGGCCGATCGGACTTGCGAAAACGCTTCAGGCAGGGCGCACTGGAAAACAAAGAAAGCTAGAAGTGCTAAAATGAATAATGGTTTATTCATTGAGTTTAGTAGTAGTCGAAATAGAGTCAGTCAACAAGGTTCGCGGATAACGTCAATATCGCTCGCTCAGTGGCTTCTGGGCAACCACTGGAATCTTGCAAATTGCGTCGATCATGCTGCTTTCCCCAATCGGGGCGGCAAATTACCAAGAGGAAAGATAAACATCATCGTATTTCCTTTGGTATGAACACAAAATTAAGCGCGAGCTTGTAAGACTGTGCGAGAAGAAAGACCTAAGAACGAAGAAAAAATAAGTGTAAATCGTACGCTTATTTTTAAGTGTTCAAATTACTCTTATTCTACGAATTAACAAACGTTCTCAGAAATTATTCTCCTGGATTGTCTATTATAGAAGCCAGTCATTTTCATCCCGTTTTCAACAACCATGGCGAATCCTTTCAATAATATCTACTACGCGGAGGCAGACAAGCTCTTGGTGGCGGTAGATTGCATCATCTTTGGGTTTGATAATCAGTCACTTAAGCTTCTTCTTTTCAAGCGAAAAGTAGCGCCTTTTGCAAATGAATGGTCGCTGGTAGGTTCTTTTGTGCGCGAGCTGGAGCACGTATCGGTAGCGGCAGCGCGCATCCTTCATGAATCCACTGGCTTGTCCGGGGTGTATCTGGAGCAACTGGGGTGTTACGGCGATACCGATCGCGATCCTGGAGGCCGAGTCATTTCGATGGCCTACTACTCCCTCATTCGACTGGAAGAACAAGAGGAAAATGTGGTGCAGCACTTTCAGGCGCAGTGGTTTGATATTGAATCTGTTCCGACACTGATTCTTGATCACAACCAAATGATTGCGGACGCGCTGGAATTCCTGCGCCGAAAGGCTCGCCATCAACCAATAGGGTTTGAGCTGCTTCCCGAAAAGTTTACCATCCCGCAACTGCAAACCCTCTACGAAGGAATTTTTCAACATCGCCTTGATCGACGAAATTTTCGAAAAAAAATCCTCTCCCTGGGCGTGCTCGAAAAGCTCGACGAAAAAGACAAATCTAGCTCACGTAAAGGCGCCTTTTTGTATCGATTCGATCAAAATAACTACCGGAAAATGGTCCTCGAAGGCGTGGACTTTGTGATATAGTTTGTAATTCTCGAGCTACTCAAAATTGTCTGATAACTACAACCCCCCATGACATACGCTTCCCTTGTATAACTCCCAAAAGCACATTGATTCCTAGATAAAGCTCTTGCCAGAGCGTGTGTACATATATACAACCGTGTAGTTGGGAGCGACAACTTGTTCAGGGAATCCGAAATCGATGCTTTTTTCTTGCGTCGATGGGGCGATTACCGGGCGGCATGGATGGATGCCATGCCTATTGCTTCTGAATTATTGAGGCTTATCAGGTATCCGATGGCTACCGCGATACCTCTTGCGCTTGCTCCAAATAATAAATCAACCCATCGCCTTGGTCATTGAGGCGCAATGTGCCGCGCAGCGTAAGGACCTGGTCGAGACGATAGCGTGTGTCGATTTGGGCAAACCAAATTCCCATCACGGACTCCAGTCCGGCTCCCCCGCAAAAAAAGCAGGCGGCATAGGGAAATCTCGACAGTGCGTACGTATGTCCCTCAGCATCAAGGGGCAAAATGTAGCCCTGAATTATGACCTGTTCCCCCGCGAGCTTTTTTACTTTGGAGGGATACAATGGCTTCATGAAAGTCATGCCACTCCCGAGTTGCACCATTCGCTTGTAATTTACCTCGCCGAGCAGCTCCCAATCGATCGTGGTCTGCCCAAAAACAGGGACCGCAACACCGAGCCACAAGCTCATACAAATCAGAAGACGAGGGAGGGAATGGTTCATATCAACATGTTCAGGCCGTGACAACGCACCTCGCAATTTATTTGTTACATCTGAAGTCGCCCCTGGTAGCTTTTTTGACTTGAGTAGAAAAAAACATTTTCAATGCCTTCTTGCCGGATATTGTTCGTCAATGCTCCCTCTTCGATTTCTTAGCATCTTCTTCTCCTGCGCTTCGAACCGCCGTTCGAATTTGTTGATAGCTTATTCGAGGGAAGTCATTGGGGCTGTATGACAGAATTGGCAAAAAGTTCGTGCAGTTTTAGCTTGACTCATGCGAGCTCGCAGCGAAGGTATATCACTCACCTGCCTCTTGTTGAACCAACTTATACAGTGTGACTCCGATGCGAAATTTGGCCTCCTTCATCAAGCGATCCATGAGTGGGATAACGGCGAAATGTAGTGCTGAACTTTGGCGGCAAGCAACAGGCCGAGGAGGCCAGTAACGGGGATGCCTCGACCATGGGCGATTTTCCGTCCTTTGGACTCGTCAATCAGGAGAGCATCGGCCTGACTTGACCCTCAAAGCAGCATTTTTTCACCCAGTAGTGATACTCCCAATTCACCCATTCCCGTCCAAGCGTATTTTCTCCACCGCAATGATGCCACTGAGACAAGCGCCCGGGATGCCTTGCCCAGGGTAGGCACTGTCGCCGCACAAATAGGCACCCCGATGGTCCAAGCGGGCGTCGAGCATTTGCCAGGGCTTGATGCGCATATATTGCGGATATCCTCCTACAAATCCCCATTTGCGGGCCGTCCACTTGGTCCATGCACCGGGCGTAGAGGCGTGCTGGTACAAAATGTCGGCTTTACGAAGCAGCCCCTGGGCCTCCAGGGTGTCGAGGATCTCTTCCGTCAGCGCCTCTTTGTCGTCGATGATTCTATGCTCAGGGTCCGCCACGTGGGTAGTCACTGAGGCGAGAATCTCCTCTTCGCCACAGCGAATGCGGTCTTCCGGGTGCGAAAAGCTTAAGAAAATACTGCTCGAACCCGTCTGCTGGAGCGGCGTATCGAGGTGAATTTGGTGGTGAAGACACTCGGGGACTTTGGTCTTTCGAAGGGCAAGGCTAAGTTGAAAAGCACTGTTTAGCTCAGAGGAAGAGAGCAATTTTTTTCGGAGTCGAGCGAGTGGTTCGGCAGGCTGCCAGAGGTCCAGCACATCGTTGATGGGAATGGCTGCCACCAAGACAGGTGATTCATACGTGTGGGTCTCCTTGCGAAAGGTCGTGGTGATGTGATACTGCTTTCCCACCCGCTCAATCGCGCTCACGGGTTGCTGGAGCAGCACTTTCCCTCCTTTGGATTCTATGAATGCGACCAGTGTCTCTGCCAGTTTGATCATCCCACCATCAAGGTAATAGTTGCCATAGTTGGTGTAGCACAGCGCCGTAGCACCAAAGAGCACGTTCACCTCTTCCATAACATTTTGCGCGGTGATCATCAGCTGTTCGTTCACGAAGCGAACGAAGCGCGGATTGTTGAGCAAGCCATGCCGTCGGAGAAGGTCCTTCGTGCTTGAGAACGCTTTGATCGCAAAAGGCAATTGCGCGGGCCGAAAGTGACGCGCCGCAAAAATGAAGTCAGAAATATTGGAAGGCGGAAAAGCTCGCTGCACGAGGGAAGTATCCCAGACAAATTGACTGATTCGATAACATTCTTCCCAAAAAGCTCGCTGACCTTTTGGACCAAAAAAGGCTGAAGCAGCCTCAATCCATTGATCCAGATCTTGGTGTCGTGTGAGGGTGCTGTGAGGGGCTGCATCATGGGAGAGATGGGTAGGAAAATGGACTTGCATGGGCGTGGAAAGGGTCCGGGCAGGCAACTCAATGCCCAATGTCTCGATCAGGTGATGCACCGGCATGGTGGGATCGAGTCCGACAAGGGTCGTAGCACCGCTTTCAAAAACGTAGCCTTTGCGAGGATAAGAACTAGCGCAGCCACCAGGCAGCCAATTTTGCTCCAAAACCGTAACATATTTTCCGCTATGAGCCAGCAGGGCCGCAGCAGTAAGGCCAGCCATTCCAGCACCAATGACAAGACAAGAAGCTGGAGAGGAAGCAGAATCAGACATACAAGGCGTGTAGAAATGAGTGAGAAATCTTTTTTTCAGATGCAGGATAAACAAAACCGGGAAGGGCTTGTTCTTAACGCCTGTCGTATTTGCAGAAATAATTGATGAACATGTTTTTGTTTGAGTTTACCTGCGCTAACAGGCTAAATGAATAAGTTCATGATCAGATTATTTTCACAACTCAACGAAAGCAAGGCCTTCACGTATACACTGCGATTTATTCAAATCAGCTATTTTCTTCCATGACGAAAGTTGCCGTATTCCGTAAAGCTCACTTCAACTCAGCACACCGACTCCACAACCCTGCCTGGGACGATGAGAAGAATCGGAAGATTTTTGGGAAGTGCAACAACCCCAATTATCACGGCCACAATTACGATCTCGAAGTAAAAGTACTGGGGGAAATTGATCCTGAAACGGGCTATGTGATCGATATGAAAGTCTTGCACGACATCATAGAGATGCACGTCCTGAAGCGGTTTGACCACAAAAACCTGAACTTAGACACTGAGGAGTTTCGCGGCCTCAACCCCACTGCCGAAAACATCGCTGTGGTTATTTGGAACATTTTGCGAAATCAGCTAGCAGATCGCTACGATCTACACATTCGACTGTATGAAACCGAAAGAAACTTTGTGGAATACCCCGCATAACAACGGATACGGTTCCAACCACGGCACCAACGGCCACAGCCACTCGCACGACGAGGACCCCCTGGAATTGTTGGGAGAAAGCCATATCGGCTCTTCTGTAGATACGCCTTTGCGAGACGACGCCTTCGAATTGGATGATGAAACCAAAATCGAATTGATCGAGTCCCGCTTCCGCGATATTATGGAAATTTTGGGGTTAGACCTCACCGATGACAGCCTCAAGGGCACGCCAAAACGGGTAGCCAAAATGTATGTCAAGGAAATTTTCAGCGGTCTCAATCCTGAGAATAAGCCTGCTGCAAAGCTTTTTGACAACAAATATGACTACAACCAAATGCTGGTGGAGAAAAACATCTCCTTCTACAGCAATTGCGAGCATCACTTTGTGCCGATTTACGGAATCGCGCACGTGGCCTACATTTCAAGCGGAAAAGTCATTGGACTGTCAAAACTCAACCGGATCGTTCAATACTATGCAAAGCGCCCGCAAGTGCAAGAGCGACTCACCCGCCAGATTGCCGAAGAGCTCAAAACCATTCTTCAGACCGAAGATGTCGCCGTGCTCATGGATGCCAATCACATGTGCGTCAGCTCACGCGGCGTGGAAGACACCGGAAGCTCTACCATTACGGCTGAATATTCAGGAAAATTTTTGGAGCCTGAAACCCGTTCGGAGTTTCTCCGTTACATTCAGCTGTAGTAGTAGTAGATAGACCCAACCTAAACGCGACGCCTCGGCATCGCGTTTTTTTTGCCTCCACCCTATCCATAGCAGATCATAATAACAGAAAAAAACGCTTTTTTTACAGCCTTTGGAACAACCCTTCCTTCTCGAAGTTTCTACCTCGCAAACCGGGAAAGTCAAGTGATGATACATGATGCTTTCCTGCAATCGACTGCCTGATATTGGGGGCACAAGACTCCGCAGGCTGACCTTATCATGATCGATGAGCACCTGATCTATTCTTCGACTATTCCTCGTTATCTCCCACGCGTTCCTCAATCTCGTCTTCACACATGGAAATCATTCAAGGAAAAAACATTCTGCTCGTAGGTGCCACCGGTGGCATTGGTCGCGAAGCCGCCAAACTCCTTCGCCAAAGCGGTGGCAACTTGTTTCTCACGGGCCGAAACACGGAAAAACTCTCCGCCCTCGCAGCCGAAATCGGTGTTCCAACTTCTCAGACATTTGAGGTGGAGATCTCCGACGAAAGCTCCGTGGCCGATCTGGCTGTGGCCATTCACCAACAAGTCGATGCCATCGATGTCCTCATCAATGCCTCCGGCGTCGGCATCATCAAGCCTATGGAGACCCTCACCCTCGCCGACTTTCAGCAGAGCCTCCATGCCAACCTCGTGGGTCCCTTTTTGCTGCTCAAGCACTTTTTGCCTGCGATGAAAGAGAAAAAGGAAGGCCTGATCATCAATCTCCCCGGCGTCCTTGGCAAAACCCCTATGGCGGGAGCAGCCGCTTATGCCGCCTCCAAATATGGCCTCAATGGCTTGCTCAAGTCCGTGCGCGAAGAACTCAAGCGCACCAACATTCGCATCACCAACATCTACCTCGGCGGCACTGACACCCCCTTTTGGGATGAAATCGATCTCCGGGTCCAACGCGACAAATTCGTCACAGCCAAGGAAGCTGGACGCGCCATTTGGTTTTTGTGCCAACAGCCAGACTCAGGCGTAGTGTCAGAAATGGTCATCCAGCCTTTCAACCACCAAGCGATTTAACCATCACTTCGTAGAATACAAAACCCTTGCTCCAGCATGTCTGAGGCAAGGGTTTACCTTTGAGGAGAAGTGCCTTTTCTCACTCAAAGTCCAAGAATTCAAGGCTATCTTGCCAGCCAGAAATGAACCGTGTACTTGGATTTGACCAACATCCAAAAATCAATTGATTGCGCTGATGAAAGTTTTTTACACCATTGCTTGTCTCCTTCTTTTCGCAGCGGGACCGCACCTTTGGACACCTGTCTTCGGGCAGGCTCAATCCCCTGAGCTCACCCAGACGGTTCGCGGGACCATTTCCAACGGACTTTCTGGTTCGCCTATTTCTCAAGCGAGCGTGAGGATCGACAAGGGTAATTTCTCTGGGACAGCTGTCACAGATGAGAAGGGAGGCTTTAGAATCGATCAGGTGCCCGTAGGGCGTATCTCCCTTTTTGTCGGCAAAGAAGGATTCATCGACTATCGCATCACGGATCTGGTCGTGAATTCCGGCAAAGAAGTGGTGTTGGAGATCAGGCTGGACGAGCGGATCTATGATGTCTCGGAAGTAGAAATTACCCAAAAAAGCTCGCCGTCTATTCAGCGTGTAAGCTCCCGTACTTTTACCACCGAAGAGACCCAGCGCTATGCCGCGACCTACTATGACCCCGCTCGCATGGCCGCTTCTTTTCCGGGCGTGGCCACAGTCAATGACGAAAACAACAACATCGTCGTGCGTGGCAACTCACCCAATGGCCTGCTGTGGAGATTGGAAGGCGTGGACATCGTGAATCCCAATCACCTCACCAACGCAGGCACATTTTCCGATCGCCTTTCTCAAAATGGTGGCGGCCAAATCATCCTCAGCACCCAGCTCCTCGCCAACAGCACCTTTCACACGGGCGCTTTCGGGTCGAATTATGGGAATGCCTTGGCGGGCGTTTTTGACATTCGACTCCGGCCCGGCAACAACGAAAACTTTGAATTCACCTTTCAGCCAAGCCTCATCGGGATAGACCTGGCTGCTGAGGGACCCATTAGCAAGGAAAAAGGATCTTCTTTTCTTGCGAATTACCGCTATTCCACCGTAGGGCTGTTTACTTTGCTGGGCTTGGAGCTCACGCCCGAAGAAATCGACTATCAAGATTTTTCCTTCAATCTTAGTTTCCCCACCGAAAAAGCGGGCACTTTTACCGTCTTTGGAATGGGCGGCCTGAGTATCACGCGCTATGACGCGCCGCGGGTGGACAGCCTCAGACAAGAGGGCCGCGACCGATTCGACATTGATTTTTACTCAAACATGGGCGCAGTCGGAGTCACCCACCAACTCGTCCTCGGTACACGCACCCTCTGGAAAAGTGCCCTCGCCCTGTCCGCCATTGAGTCTCAGCGCATTGGAAATTACCTCACCGACACTTTTTCGGTCATCCGTGCAGAGCAAGACTTTTTGTCGCAGCGCAAACTGTCTTTCACCACGGGCATCAGCCATAAGCTGAACAACAAGAGTTATCTCCGAGCTGGCTTGTTTGTGACGGACATCGCCTATGAAGTTGACAATAAAAACTTTAGCCTTGACGCTGCCAGTACTGAAATCATTGTGTCTCAGGCCAGCGGAAGTTCGCAGTTGGTCCAGCCTTATGTCTCATGGAATGCCTTTCCAAGTCCCAATTTGGAGATTCAGCTCGGGCTGCACGCCATGTACTTTGCGCTCAACGGCACCGCGAGCCTCGAACCTCGGGCCTCGGTCGATTACCGGATGGGAGGGCGCCAAAAGCTTTCTGCCGCCTATGGTCTGCACAGTCAACTCCAGATGCTGAGCACCTATTTTGCTGGCGTAGGGCTAGAAAATGGCGACTTTGCCTTCCCCAATCAGAATCTTGGTTTCACCAAGGCTCACCATCTGGTGCTGAGCTACCAATACCTGTTTTCAGAAAGTCTGAAGGTCAAGGCAGAGCCTTACTATCAAGCGCTTTTCCAAGTACCCATTTCCCGGGATCCACTTAGCACGTTTTCTGCGCTGAATTTGCTGGAAGGATATGTGACAGATTCTCTGGTGAATGAGGGAAGCGGCCGAAATTATGGCGTGGAACTTTCCGTGGAAAAATCTATCCAAAATGGAACCTACTTTATCGCGAGCGGCTCACTCTACGAGTCAAAATATACCGCAGCCGATGGCATAGAGCGGGATAGTCGCTACAATGGCAACTATTTATTTTCAGGAACGGCGGGAAAAGAATTTGAGCGCGTCACCAAAAAAGGAAAGGCCAAAACGTGGGGAATCAACTTGCGGGTGATCTACCAAGGTGGCATGCGCTTCACGCCCATTGACCTGGATGCTTCCATTGCTCAGCAGCGAACGGTCTTTGACGAGACGCAAGCTTGGACAGGCGAATTACCCGATTACTTCCGAACAGATCTGCGGTTTAGCTTCAAGCGTCAGCGCAACAACCTCACCCGTACCTTTGCTATCGACATTCTGAATCTCACCAATCAACAGAATCTTGCTTTCCAGCGCTTTGACATTGTGCAGCAAGCCGTGGTGGACAAGTATTCGCTCGGCCTATTCCCGTTGTTGAGCTACCGACTGGAGTTTTAGGCGAATAGACATCTGACGCTGGACGGCGAGTCAATACTCGTGGTCGCTACGAGTGTCGCACATCACACAAAAAAGAAAAGGAGAGCCTGGGTCTATCCCTGACTCTCCTTTATCTGTTGCATCGACCTGCGTAAAACTTCCTCTCATCGTCTGTTTTAGCAGATTTCCGATCTGGTTTTGGGTAACATCATCTGAGTTTAGTCTTGCTTGCTCACGCCGCTACTCCATGGGCCGCACCCGAACAACCTTCCATTTCCATTCATTGCGCTTTTGGTCGAAGCTCCACGTAGCGCGCACATCCACCTTGAGACCGAGGGTAGTGGGCAAATTGGTGATCATAAATGGTGGAATGAATAAATCCTCCACGAATCCAAAGCCTTTGGCATGTCGCACCAAGGTTCCTTGTGCCTCTCGCACCCACTCTGGCATTTGCTCTGGCACGCCAGAAGCGATCAGGGCCGCGCGCTCTGTCGCAGGGTCGAGCCAGATTTCGAGCCAATCGCCATCTTCGGCCTCGTCCAGCAACAACGTGATGGGGTAGCCATGAACGGTGTCTTCCCCTGTCTGAATGACCAATCGCTGTTTGCGAGGATCGTCCAGGGTCTTGACATGGAGCAGAAGTCCCCAGATGGAGGGCAAGTCGCCCACCGAAAAAATGCGGGCTAGGGGCCGGATTCGGCGGTAGCGGCCCCAGTTATTGGGTCCCGACCGGCCTTGCTGATAGGCTTGCGACTCCATGGAGAGGCGCAGGGATTCGGGAATTCTGCCTCCTCCGAACCTCATGCGTGCCTGAGCAGCCAAGTCAAGCTCAGTCCGGCCAGCGTCATACTGGCCGAGCTCCAGCCACAACTGGCCGAGGTGTTCGCGCACATTCATGAGCGAGTCCTCCCTTTTCTGAAGCGAAATTGCTTGAACGTAGCAAGCCACGGCAGCCTCTTTTTCTCCTGAGCGATTGGCCGCAGATGCCAAAGTAGCCCAGGCCCAGTATTCCTTCGGCTTGCGGCGCACAAAAGGCCGCAATTTTACGAGCGCCTCTTCCGGCCGGTCGAGGCGGAGGAGGAGCTTGGCTCCGATAAAGTCAAGCCAGGAATATTCGGGATGTACACGAGAGACAGCTTGGAGTTTTTCCAAAAAAATCTCCACTTCAGCCGTATCAAATGGCTCTTTTTCGTCAAGGGCTTGCCCCACGGCGAGGTAGGCTTGTTCAGCCACTGCCATGATTTCTTTGCCCTGCGGATTCACATAGGGAGTGTAGTCCTCTTCGCTGAGATGCTCTAGCCCCCACCATGCCACGAAATCCAAAAATTGAGGGTAGCGCTCTCGGATCTTGAGGGCGAGGCGAAGACCCTGGCTGTACCATTTACAGTCAGCGGGATCCATGCTAAAGTAATTCCGAAATCCTTCGAGGAGAGAAATCAACTTCTCTAGCCCAGCGTCGTGATCCAGTCGCCAGGTTTTGGACATTCTTTGGGCTTCCAGCAACAATACATTGCCCAGGGTGCCATCCTGTCTTGCGAGCTCATCTTCCTTGAGGAGGTTCCATAGTTCAAAAAATGTGGATTCGTCTCCTGCTTCTCGGGCCGCTTTGAGCTTGCGATACTTTTCCCAGGGCTTCATGGTTTCTTTTTGGTTAAATAATTCAACTGCACTTCTCGTCGCTTTGAACAGACTGGATAGGACCCCGGACACAACACCATCGGCCTTCCACTGCGGTCATAGAACAAATTTAGACGTATATAGACATTTTCGCTACGAAACCCATACCATTCGAGGCATTCCTTCAGATAATATTGGATCCGTTTACCGAGATCAGCAGCTAATTTCTGAGAAATCAGGGTGTACCATTTTTCCCTTGGACTTTCCAGCCCTTTTCGAAACGACTCCAAAATGGGTGCTTTCTGGCCAAAACGATTCAAACCTTTTCCTGGCGCTTTCACGCTGAAAACCATGACCTTGCGATTCAACATATCAGAGGGGTCAAAGGAAAACCCTCCTTCCCTGCGATCCTGTATTTGGCTAAATCCTTCGTGGCACGGCCTGGCTTTTCTCCGAAAGTCAAGTCCCCATCCGAATGATCGGTTGAGGCGTTCGATTTTTTCATCTTGAAATGCCAAAAAAGGAAATTTTGTGCGCACATCCTGCTGCCTTTTGAGCGAGACAAGCAAGACCTTGCAGCGAGCTTCGATACCAGCAAGGGTCCACATCACCCGCATTCGCAATCCGCTCGTGTGAGAGATGGGTGGGTAGGGAAAACTGACAAGGACAGTGTTTGCAAAGCCCCGAAGGCCAGACACACCAACCCAGTGCTGAGACAGGGATGCAGGTTTGTCCTCCGATATGAAGTGCTGGCTGTGAAGGGGCTTAGGGTGAGTGAGGGGGGTGTGCATGTAGCAGTCACTGAATCAGCAATATCGCAGAAAAATCACGTTCAAGTCAACTTTCAAGCCAATAAGATTGGGAAGCATCCACCTAGAGGACAAATCAAAAGGCAGCTCGCCAAGGAAGATCACTAGAAATAAAAAGCCCGGCGGTCATACATACCGCCGGGAGAAAAGATCGCTTGACACTCGAAGCCTGTTGGAGCAGGCTTGAAACAAGACTAGTTTCTACGCTCGTCATAGACTTCCACGCCAGGGTAGTTTGCCTGGTTGAAGCGAAACATCGCGTCTTGAAGTCCTTTGTTGACTTGTGTGTCTTTGAATTCGTAGGTTGTCTTGGTCTGCTTGCGGTCCACCAAAGCTACTTTTTCCATCAACTTGGTGGAAGTGTTGATCCAGACGTGCGCCTGATGGTAGTCGAGGGTGGGGTCATTGACTGCCAGGAAAATCTTGTGGCAAGTCACACCGTGAATTTGCTCAGTGCCATCGTAGCGGGCGCGAGAGCTGGCTTGATATACCCGGAAGATGTACTCGAGGGAGAATTCATCCTCTGGATCATAGTTTTGAACGGTGACCTCTTTGAGTTCAGGCAGATAAAACCACTGGGTGGCCCCATCGCAATAGACTTCCATATCGGGAAGTTTCACGACGAATTTTCCGCTTTTGTAGGTCACATCTCCGTCTTTCCGAACGGAGCGCATGGCGGGGTTGCTGATTTCGTAGCTGAATTTAGCAGAAAGATCTTGAAGCGACTCGAGTTTCGCTTTCGATTCCCGCAAAATTTGAGCAGCATCTTCTTGGGGGCTAAATCCTGCTGCCACCAAAAAAGTTCCTACCATCAAGAGGGGAAGTTTCCAAAATTTGTTCATGTGTTCTTTTTGATTACCGAAATGGGCTAACATGGTTTTGCCGAGCTTGGCTTGGAGAGAAATTGGTCGAATTTTGGTGCTGCCTTCTCGCTGTAACTGGTCAGTTGGGCTGATTGGACCCTCTTTAACTTCCCTCCTAACGTTCACAATGTGAAGACTTTACCACAAACACGCCTGTACACTTCTTCAAAGTTTGAGTCGGCAAGGCACTAGTCCAACTTAGACAAATACCGTTCCAACTCTGATTCATCAGTCAGGAGCACTTCTCGTGCTTTGCTCCCTGAATGAGGTCCTACGACACCAGCGCGTTCAAGTTGATCGATGATCCTTCCAGCGCGATTATATCCGAGCTTCATCTTGCGTTGAATCAGCGACGCAGACCCGATTTGGAACCTCACAATCAACCTGGCTGCCTCTTCAAAACGACTATCTTTTTCAAAAATTTCATCTTCGTCGTCCAGCTCATCTCCTCCTTCCATCGGAATTTCGGGCAAGAGATAGGGCTCAGTAAACCCTCTTTGTTTGGCGATAAACTCGACCACACGCTCAATTTCGGGCGTGTCGATGAAGGCATTTTGAATGCGAATCACCTCATTGCCAGTGGATAAGAGCAAGTCACCCCGCCCCACGAGCTGGTCGGCTCCATTGGCGTCGAGGATGGTGCGAGAGTCCACTTTAGAAATCACGCGGTAGGACATCCGGGCTGGAAAATTTGCCTTGATGATTCCCGTAATCACATTCACCGAAGGCCGCTGGGTCGCCACCACCAAGTGAATCCCGACCGCACGCGCCAACTGGGCCAGCCGTGCAATGGGCATTTCCACTTCCTTTCCGGCGGTCATCATCATGTCCGCCAATTCGTCAATGACCAAGACGATGTAGGGCAAAAACTCGTGGCCCTTGCGCGGATTGAGCTTGCGGGAAGTAAATTTCAGGTTGTACTCCTTGAGGTTGCGTACCCGCGCTTTTTTCAACATATCGTAGCGGCGATCCATCTCGATGCAGAGAGACTTGAGCACGTTGACGGCGTCGCGGACATCGGTCACAATCGGCTCGTCGCCTTGCTCGGGAAGTTGAGCGAGGAAGTGGTGCCGCAGGGCTGTGTACAGATTCATCTCGACCTTCTTGGGGTCGATGAGGACAAATTTTACTTCAGCGGGGTGTTTTTTGTAAAGAATCGAAGCGATCACCGTGTTCAATCCCACGGATTTGCCCTGCCCGGTGGCTCCTGCAATGAGCAAGTGGGGCATTTTGTTGAGGTCGGCGATGAACACCTCGTTCGAGATGGTCCTGCCAATGGCGATGGGAAGCTCTGCCTTGGTCGTCAGAAACTTTTCGGTGGTGAGCACGCCGCGAAAAGAGACAATTTCTGGCTTAGAATTCGGGACTTCGATCCCGATGGTGCCCTTGCCGGGAATGGGAGCAATGATGCGTATGCCCAACGCGGCTAGATTCAAGGCAATGTCGTCCTCGAGGTTGCGGATTTTCGAGATGCGTACGCCTGCGGAGGGCACGATCTCATACAAGGTGACTGTGGGCCCGATGGTCGCCTTGATGTGCTCAATGCTGATGCCGTAGTCGCTGAGGGTTTTGACAATCTTGTTTTTGTTGTCCTCTAGCTCTTGGCGGTCCACTTCCCGACTGCGGCCCGCGCCATGGTCGTCGAGCAGCTCGAAGTGGGGTTTTTCATAATCCGAAAGTTCTTTGGTTGGGTCGTAGAGTTCGTCGTCGAACAGGTCTTCTGGATTTTCCAGCTCCAAATCCGAGTCTGGGACGATTTTATGCACGTTGCCAGATTCGTCCTGGCCGATGTTATCCTCTCCAATTTGGGCGAGCTTGGTCGCATCGGGGTTCAGCATCCGGGGCTCTTCTGTCGGCGCGACGATGGTGAATCCTGGCTCAGCGCCTTCGGATTCGGAAGGCGGGTTGGGCTTGGGCTGAAGCGCCGTGGAAGGAAACTCTAAGGTCAGTTCCTGGCCCAGCTTGGGCGGCTGAATGGGAGGCGTCGGTTGTGGCTTGGAGGCAGGAGGTGTCGCTATTACTTCAGAACTTGGAGCTTGGGTGCTTGCTGGTTCCTGGGCGGGTTTTTTCTCCTGAGGAGAAGTCTTGGCGAATGTTTTTCCTATGTTTTTCTTCACCGACTGGAGGTCGGGTTTTTTGATCGAAATCCCCTGATCCAAGTGCATTTTGAGAGATTGGACCAGCTTGGAGGCCCTCACTTCGGCATTGTAATTAATGACGAAGAACAGCACGATGCAGAAAATGAGCAGGAAGGCAACGCCAATTTTTCCGATGCGCTCAAACAGCCAGTAGTTGATCGTCACCCCCACACCACCACCGAGATAGGTATTGGTGGGATCAATGAGCAGCTCGAAGTATGAAATGAAGATGGTGCCGAAGAAGAGAATAAAGAGGACGTATTTCAACAACTTGCGGGCATAAGCGAAGTAATCGTTTTCGAGCATCAGCAGGCCAAGGAGCAATCCATAGAGTGGGATGAGCAGGCCCACGATTCCAAATCCGCGGTACACGATGAGATCTGCTAAATATGCGCCTGTCTTGCCCAGCCAATTTTTTACCGCGCCCGGCTCCAGTACTTCTGTGCTTAGCTCTGATTGATCTGCTTTACCTGTAAAAAAGTAAGACACACAAGCAATCAAAGAAATTATACTCAGGAAAACGAGACTCCAAGAGGCAAATTTCCACCATTGCTCCCGCTGCTGGGGGCTGCCATTGACCGACTTCAGGAGAGAAGACACGGAGGAAATAGGCCCTGAAGCGGGTTTTTTAGCGGGGCTTTTTTTTCTGCTATTCGAGCTCTGTTTCGCCACGGGGGTTGAGATTACATTCTGTCACCATTTCTCCAGGACCATTGGAGGCATGTCCCGACACGTGTCCGGGGCATGGCTAATTGTTGTATCAAAGGTATCAAAAACTCCGCTGAATTGCGCAGGGAGCACCCACAAAGATCCACCTCGAAGTGGCATGGCTGCGCGAAATGCTCATCTTCTGAGCATCTGCACCCGCTCGCCATCCAACTTGATGTCGCTAGAAGCCGCTCAGCACAAGCACACTCGGTCCAGTAAGACCAACCCTCATCGTCTGTCTCACTGGATATTCGCAGCTCAGCCTAACTCCTTATGGGAGCTGTCCACGCTTGTGAGCTGTGCCTCGAACTTGGAAGCCAAGTCAAAATCTTTGGTCGTGACACCACCCGCATCATGGGTGCTCAGGCGAATGTGGACGCTGCGGTACACATTGGACCATTCTGGGTGATGGTCGGCTCTCTCGGCCAGGATGGCGCAGCGCGTCATGAAGCCCCAAGCTTCCACGAAGTCGCGAAATTGGTAGGTTTTTTCGATGGCCGCGTGGCGAAACTCCCAACCCGATAAGCTCGCCAACATGGCGCCGGCTGTTTCTTCAGTATAAACGATCATGGAGCAATAAAATAAGGAAAAGGGTGGATGATAAAAAGGCCGCCAGCAAATGACAGGCGGCCTGAAAAAATAGGTCAAATGTTGCGCTCCCGACGAGCGAGATACTATTCTCCTGGATCCTCTTCAAGGGGCGTAGAAATCACCTTCCCTTTGAATCGGAGAATCATATTGGTGCCTTCAAAGTTACCAGTCACAGTCACAGCCTTGTTTTGAAACCCAGGCTTGCCTCGGCTATCAAACGCCACTTCGACCGTGCCTTCGGCTCCTGGTGCCACTGCTTCTGTGGTGTAGCTGGGCGTGGTGCAGCCGCAGGAGGCTTTGACCCGCAGCAACTGAAGGGGATGTTCGCCTGTGTTCTTGAAGCGGAAGGTGTGCCGGACGACTTCTCCTTCGGTGATATCTCCGAAATCATGCTCAATCTCTTGCCACTCCACCGAGGTCTGCTCCATAGACTGGGCATCGTCCATCCAGGCGGGTGCGCGAGGTGTCAGTGGCGCAGGTGCATCAATGGCTGTCTGTGCAGGCTTGAGCTGAATGGATGGTGCCGCAGACTCGCCCGGCTGGGCGTAGGAAAATGGCAGGAAAAACAACCCAAGAATCAGGGTCAACAGACTGTATTTCATATAAGTTAACTTGAGTTACGTGGAGATTGGAACTGAAAGTAAATGCTTGATTCCATACGAGGAGTGCAGCAAAAAGATTGTTCACACGAAAGATTCAGGAAGCATCGGCTTTCGGTCGGTAGGTTTGTTGGAGCCCCATGAGAAAGTTTCGCAGGTATTGGTCCTTGCACGGCCGATACTTGTCTTGGTTGGGATTGCGCATAAGGGCGCTCAGCTCTGAAACGCTCAGCTTCAACTGGGCTGCTTCAAACACTGCCAGCATCTCTTCGTGCCGGAAATTAAGCGCGATTTTGAGCTTTTTGAGGACGAGGTTGTTGGTGAGGCGCTGCTCTGGCACGGGCGGAGGTCCAGTTCGCTTACCGCGGCGATCAATGATCAGTCCATTGAGAAAGGTGGCCAGTTCCCGGTCGCTCAATTCCTGAAAAGCAGGATCTTCCTCTTTTTTAAGCCAATCGCTGACCTGAGCACGGGTCGGTTCTTCTCCCCCATGTGCAAAAAGAGTGATCATCTGCTGATCGCTGAATTCGAAAGTATATCGTAGGCGGCGCAGGATGTCATTGTTGTTCATGTACTGAATTTGACGGCTGGAATATCTGCAAGATAGCGATTTAGGCAAAAGAAAGACGCATGGAGGAAAAGGAGAAGAGGATTCGGAGACCCAAAATAAGCGATCTCTCCTTCGCGAATTGATTCATGAAATAATCACACAAATAGCCAATTCAGATCCATCAAGCCAGAAAAAATTTGCCTCATTCACCGCCTCGCAACTTTCACCAACTCTCATATACAGATTTCGTAATTTCACGCACTGTTGACCTGACTTACCTTTATGAGTACACTCACATCCGAACATATTGAATTGAATGTCAAGGGAATGACCTGCACCAACTGTGCCCTTGGCATTCAAAAATATCTGGAAAAAGAAGGCATGGAGGGCATCTTCGTGGACTTTAGCAATGGCGAAGTGATCTTTGATTTGCAGGAATCAAAACGCCTGGATCCCATTGTGAAAGGAATCCGAAAACTGGGATACGAGGTCGAAACTGCTTCTGACCACGCGCCCGAGAGTGGATTTTCTCTTGTCGAGAAGCGCTTTGCTTTTTCTGCGCTGTTCACCCTGCCGCTGCTGCTGCACATGGTGTCGAGCTGGCATTGGCTCCACCATCCGTATGTTCAGCTCACCCTCGCTACCCCCGTATTTTTGGTGGGACTCTGGCATTTTGGCCAATCTGCGATCAGCTCGCTGCGAGCCGGCGTGCCCAACATGGATGTGCTGATCGTTATCGGATCAATTGCCGCTTTTGGCTACAGCCTGTATGGGACCTTGTTGGCATTGGGGCCGGATTTCTTGTTTTACGAAACGGCAGCGAGCATCATCACCCTGGTATTGCTCGGAAATGTGATGGAACATCGCGCTGTGCAACGCACCACCACGGCCATGCGCGAGCTCTCCGCGCTCCAACCCCAGATAGCCAACCGCATCGTCGATGGCCGCGTGACGACGATTCCCGTGAATCAAGTGCTGACTGGAGATGTGTTGCAGGTCAACCAAGGTGACCGAATTCCGGTCGATGGCCGCATCGAGGAAGGCCAAGGTGCGGTGGACAGTTCCATGATTTCTGGAGAGAGCTTGCCCGAAGACAAAAATCCTGGTGACGCGGTGATCGGCGGAACCGTGCTCGTGACGGGTCAACTCAAAATCTCCGCCACAGCAGCCGCCAAAGGCGGTACCCTCTCCAAAATCATTGAAATGGTGAAGCGAGCGCAAGCCGACAAACCTTCGATTCAGCAACTGGCCGACAAAATCAGCGCGATTTTCGTCCCAGTCGTACTGGTCATTTCCCTGCTCACCTTTCTACTTTCCTGGTTGGTGTTTGACATCGGCTTATCGGCCAGCATCATCCACAGCGTGGCGGTGCTCGTGATTGCCTGCCCTTGTGCCATGGGCCTGGCCACACCTACCGCGGTCGTGGTAGGGCTGGGAAGGGCCAGTAAAATGGGCATTTTGGTCAAGGGAGGACGCACCTTGGAAACATTCGCCAAGGTGAAACAAATTGTGTTTGACAAAACTGGCACACTCACCACTGGCAAGCTCGTCATTCAGCGCTTGGACCTGCACGGAATGACCCAATCTGAAGCCGAATCGGTGATCTTCGCGATGGAAAATCATTCTTCTCACCCCATCGCCAAAGCCATGCAAACGGCCTTTGCCCACGCAGAACCCCTCCCGCTCACAGGCGTTCGCGAGACCAAAGGACTTGGCCTTTCGGGCGAAGATGCGCACGGCAACATGTACCAGCTCGGATCATTTCGACTCGTGCAGGGACAGACCGAGGACCTCTCACACGATTTGTACTTGCTGAAAAACCAAGAGATTGTCGCCACCATCGACCTAGAGGACGAAATCAGACCTGGCGCAACAGCGCTCATGGATTTTCTGCGGCAAGAAGGGATCAAGGCAATCATGCTCACGGGCGATCGCCGGGAAAAAGCCCTGGCAGTGGCTGCCAAGCTCGGCATCAGCGATGTGCGCTACGAACAGCTTCCCGACGAAAAGCTTGCCCATATCGAAGCACTCAGCGCTGAAAGTCTGACGGCCATGGTCGGCGACGGTATCAATGACGCCCCTGCGTTAGCCAAAGCTTCCGTGGGGATTTCCCTGGGCGACGCCACGCAAGTTGCCATTCAGTCGGCAGAAGTCGTGCTGCTTTCGGGGCATTTGTATAGTCTGAGCGAACTGTACCTCCTGAGCAAGCAAACCCTGCTCACCATCAAGCAAAATTTATTCTGGGCCTTTTTCTACAACACCCTGGCCATTCCGCTGGCTGCCTTTGGCTATTTGCGGCCCATCATCGGCGCAGCCACTATGGCGATCTCTGATGTGATCGTCATTGGCAATAGCCTTCGACTGAAGGTCAAGCGACTCGGCAGATTCCAGCCTGGTGCTTGACCAAGCTCCTCCCCATGTCCAAAAAATCAAGATTTCAGAGAATTTTTCTCCTGTCGTTTCTCCAAAAACGTCCTTTATTCCGAGGCTTTTTCTTATGACACATCAATTCAAAACCAATATCAACTGTGGCGGATGCATCGCCAAAGTCACCCCATTTCTCGACGGCGAAAGCGCGATTGTTACCTGGAAGGTGGACACGGACGATCCCGAAAAGATCCTCAGCGTCGAGACAGACTGGAGCATCGATCAGGTGATTTCGCTGGTAGAATCCGCAGGATTCAGCGCCAGCCCGAAGAAGAAACGCCTGTTCGGAAAGTTTTTTTAATTCGTACTACCAGCCACAATTTCTGCACATAAATGAAAGCGCCTCCCTTATCAGGAGGCGCTTTTGATATGAATGACAAAATGGTGTTCCGATCACACGTAGCGGAACATCCCGTTGGCGTAAATAGCCGTGTCTCCCAGTTCTTCCTCAATGCGAAGCAACTGGTTGTATTTGGCAATCCTGTCGGAGCGAGAAGCAGACCCGGTCTTGATTTGTCCGGAGTGCAGTGCCACTGCCAAGTCGGCGATGGTGGTGTCCTCGGTCTCGCCAGAGCGGTGAGACAAGATGCTGGAATAGCGGTTTCGGGTCGCCAATTGTACGGCTTCGATGGTCTCGGTCAGCGAGCCGATTTGGTTGACTTTCACAAGAATAGAATTGGCTACGCCTAAGTCAATCCCTTTTTGGAGGAAGTCCACATTGGTCACAAAGAGGTCATCTCCAACGAGTTGCACCTTGTCGCCGAGGGCATCAGTGAGCAATTTCCAGCCGTCCCAATCATTTTCGTCGCAACCATCTTCGATGGACACGATGGGGTAACGCTTTGACCAATCTTTCCACATCCCCACCAATTCGGCAGAGCTCAGCTCGTCTCCGGTGGAGTGGCGCATGACATACTTTCCTTTTTCGGAATTGTAGAGCTCGGAGCTTGCCACATCCAATCCCAAAAAGATGTCCTCTCCCGGACGATAGCCAGCCTTTTCGATGGCCTCAATAATGACCTTGATCGCCTCTTCGTTGGAAGGAAGGTTCGGAGCAAATCCGCCTTCGTCACCGACGTTGGTAGAAAGTCCGCGCTTCTTGAGCACAGATTTCAGGGCGTGAAAAGTCTCCGTGCCCATGCGCAGGGCTTCCCGGAAGCTATCGGTCTTCAGCGGCAAAATCATGAATTCTTGCACATCGACAGAGTTGTCTGCATGCGATCCGCCGTTGATAATGTTCATCATGGGCACGGGCAAATATCGGGCGTTGACGCCACCGACATAGCGATACAAGGGCATGCCCAAGGAAGCGGATGCTGCGCGAGCACAAGCAAGAGATACGCCCAAAATGGCATTTGCGCCTAGTTTGGCCTTGTTGGGGGTGCCGTCGAGGTCGATCAGAATCTGATCAATCGCAGCTTGGTCATACACCACGTATCCCTCCAGCTCAGGAGCGATGACGTTGTTGACATTTGCGACTGCTTGCTGGACCCCTTTTCCGAGGTAGCGATCATCGCCGTCTCGCAGCTCTACGGCTTCATGCATCCCTGTGGAAGCACCAGAAGGTACTGCAGCTCTACCAAGTGTGCCGTCTGCACACATGACCTCTACCTCTACCGTGGGGTTGCCACGAGAGTCGAGGATTTCACGGCCGATGATCGAAATGATGTGGCTCATGAGAATTAAATTTTCCGGGTTGAAAGTGAAAGGAGGAGGAGCGATCTTTGTGGTCTTCGAGTTGGCAAAGTCCACATACATGAAGGAGTACAGTAAAAAATTGCTCCAGCATTCCCCTTCGATTTGGCTGCGAAGATATACATTTCACTCACCAATTCACCATCTCCACACACGATGCCCGACAAAAGTCTTCGAATTGCCCTGCTTCAGTGGGACCTCCACTGGCATGACCCGCAAGCCAATTGTGCGCAAGCGGCGGAGCTCATTTCGCGTCATCAAGGTCCGCTTGATGTGGTCCTGCTCCCGGAGATGTTCAGCACGGGATTTTCGATGGAAGCTGCTCGTGGAGCCGAACAGATGGGGGGGCCGAGCAGCCAATGGATGCGCGAAATTGCGCTTCAGACCAATGCTTTGGTGGGCGGCAGCCTCATGCTGAGAGAGGGCGACGCATTTGTCAACCGATTTTTATGGGTGGCCCCGGAGGGCTTGCTCGGCCATTACGACAAGCGACATCTGTTTGCCCTGGCGGGAGAAGATCAAGTGTATCGGCCCGGCACCCAGCGGCTCGTGGTGGCTTGGCGAGGCTGGAACATTGCGACGCAGATTTGCTATGACTTGCGATTTCCTGTTTGGGCCAGAAATCAATTTGAAGCAGATGGAAGCGCTGCCTACGACTTGCTTGTGAACGTGGCCAACTGGCCAAGTCCCCGTGGGCATCACTGGGATGCCTTGCTTCAGGCCCGTGCCATCGAAAACCTCGCATATGTGGCGGGTGTCAATCGGGTCGGAAAAGATCCTCAAGGGTTTGGTTACGATGGCTCCTCGCGCGTGATCGCGTATGACGGCGAAATCCTGGCCTCCGCCAGAAAACAAAGCTGCTTGATGTTTGCCGAATTAGATGCAATAGCGCTTCAAAGCTATCGCTCGCGATTTCCATTTTGGCGGGAAGCTGATATGTTTGATCTGATTTGACGAAATCATCATACAAAACGCTTTTTTTTAAAACCCGGCGTTACGTCCCGCTTCCTTTCAGAAGCTAAGGTGAAAGGGATTCTCCCTTGTCCCAATCCTTTTTGTATGAGCAAAGAATAAATGTATAGAAAGCAACTCTAAATAAACTTCCTGGGGGTTCTGCTCTGTTTATAGCGAATCATCATAGAGTCAACCTGCGATCAGGAGAAATAAGGGCTTTGTCCTCAACTCCACATACATAACCTCTCCCTCAGAAGTGTTAGCCCCTCTTCGTACTTCCATTGACGAAGTCTCTCAAATACCAATAACCGATAACATTACATACCCAGTCCATCTGAAATAATTGAATGATTAGTGAATAGAAAATTCGTCGTCAAATAAGGAGTATTGATCCGTTGGA
This sequence comes from Bacteroidota bacterium, assembly GCA_036835375.1. Taxonomy (GTDB): domain Bacteria; phylum Bacteroidota; class Bacteroidia; order J057; family J057; genus JANQTF01. The sequence goes on along the minus strand of DAITMB010000059.1, from coordinate 6,885 downwards.
AAGACGAGCCCTGAAAATCCACTTTTTCTCTTTTGGGAGGGCCTGATCTGATCATCCTATTCATTTTGAGAATTTACATAACTATGAGAATTCGATGCATTTTCCTACTTCCCCTGCTCTTGATCCCTTTTGTGTCACCAGCTCAGACCACTGCCGTCGCGCCTGCCGGAAGCGGCACCATCGGCGATCCTTATGTCATTTCCACCCTGGGAAATCTGAGCTATGTCGCTCAAAACCTGGGCGCGACTGACTACTGGGCCAGTGGCCTGCACTTCATCCAAACAGCGAACATCGACGCCAGCCAGACCCAATACTGGGACGATGTTGATACCAACCTCGACGGAGACTTGTTCAATGACCTCAACGATGGCACGGCGACAGGGAACAATGATGGCTTTATGCCCATAGGGAATTCCACCACCAAGTTTAAGGGAAGCTATGACGGGCAGGGCTACGCGATCTCAGGACTTACGATCTCGCGAAGCGCGACCAGCGACGTGGGTCTTTTTGGCTGGGTAGAATCACATAGCTCGGTTATCCAGGATATTCACCTCGTAGGCGGTAGCATTACTGGCAATAGCCAGACTGGTGCCCTCGCCGGGCGCTTCTGGTATGGCGACGTGATCGGCTGCTCCTCCTCGGCCGATGTAACAGGTGGAGCCAACGTCGGTGGGCTCATTGGGCAGATTGTCAGTCCGGCCCAGATATTTGACAGCTATACTTCAGGTAATGTCCAGGCAAGCTCGCAGGCTGGGGGCTTGGTGGGCCTCAATCAAGCCTCAGGCGCTGGAATCGGTATTTTGCGCTGTTATGCCACCGGAAATGTTACGACTAGCAGTGCCAAGGCAGGCGGGCTGGTGGGCTATAATTTGGGTACGATTGAAAACTCCTATGCGCGAGGCAATGTATCGGGCAGCAATGAAGCTGGTGGGTTAGTCGGAATCGAAGGAGGCACCTGGTCTGTTGTGATGAATAGCTACAGCACGGGCAGCGTCACTTGCCCTGGCGCCAGCAAAGGTGGCATGGTAGGTAACATGGCTGCCGCAGGAACCTACACCAACAATTTCTGGGACACCCAGACCTCCGGGCAGGCGACAAGCTCCGGCGCCACAGGTAAGACTACGGCAGAAATGAAGACCGAAAGCACCTTTACCGCTGCGAGCTGGGACTTCATGGACGAAACCACTAACGGCGTCAACGACTACTGGGGCCTCAACCCCTGGGAAAACGACGGCTACCCCTTCCTGAACTGGCAAGGATTTTCGAATGGCGGCACCTTCCCCGCTCACGGCGGCTATGCCCTGGATTTTGA
>DAITMB010000059.1:0-5473 GCA_036835375.1 Bacteroidota bacterium | reverse complement strand
CAATGGCAGCGGAACTTCCCTCGCCGACAACAGCGGCAATGGCAACACTGGCACCCTCACCAACGGCCCCACCTGGAAAACCTCCGGCGCTCACGCAGGGCCGCGTATGGCGCTGGACTTTGATGGAGCTGACGACTACGTCAGCGTGCCAGACGACAACGACTTGGACCTGACCAATACTTTCACCATTGAGGGCTGGATCAATCCCGATGCTTTCGCCGGAGGCACTTATGGCCGAATAGTATCCAAAAGCAATGCCTATGGATTGGGGTTCAGTGGCAGTGTGTTTCGCTTTACAACCTACAACGTCAAAGACTACGATCTGAGTTATTCCCTTCCTACCGGGACATGGTCCCACATAGCCATCGCAATGGATGCTGGCAATGACGTGACATTTTATGTCAATGGACGCAACGTAGGGACCATCAACGGCAATTCTCCTGCCAACACCAATACCCAACCGCTGCTCATTGGGGGTAGTACCTACTCTGCGATTGAGGATTTTGACGGCAAAATCGACGAAGTCCGTATTTGGTCCGCCGTCCGCACTGAAGCCGAGGTCCTCGCTAATATGTACCGCACCCTCGACGGCGACGAGGACGGCCTCGTGGCCTACTACCGCTTTGACCAGCAGGCCAATGCAGGTAACACCACCGCCTATGACCTCAGTGCCAACGCCCACCACGGCACCCTCACCAACATGGACCCTGCCACCGACTGGATCGCCTCCACCCCCTTCAACACCTGGATCGGCAGCGAAGACAGCGACTGGAACAACGCTGCCAACTGGGGCAGCGGCACCGTGCCTGCTACCGAAGACGTGGGCATCTACGCATGGAGCGGCAGCAACCCGCCCGCATCGGCCAACATCAGCGGCAGAAACTTCTACCTTGATGCCGGGGTCTCGCTCAGCCATAGCGGCAACCTCACCCTCAGCGGCGATTATTACAACGCCGGAACTTTCGTCACCACGGGCAATGTCACTTTCTCCGGCAGCGCCAACCAAAGAATTCGCGGCACGGGCGCCAGCACCTTTGGCACCTTGACCATCAACAACGCCGCAGGCGTAACGATGCAACAAGACGTAACGACCACCACCAGTCTCACCCTGACCAACGGCGCCCTTTCTATCGGGGCCAATACCCTCACCATCAACGGCGCGATCTCGCAGGCATTTGGCAGCCTCACCGGTGGCGCCAGCTCCAACCTCGTGATCGGCGGCTCAGGTGCCAGCACGGCTTTGCCTGCCATCACCCTCAACCACCTCACCCTCAATCGCCCCAATGGGATCTCCCTTGATGGCACCCTTGATCTTGGTGGCGTCCTCACCCTGAGCAGTGGCGTGATCGATCTCGCCGCCAACTCTCTCATCCTTAGAAGTGCCGCCAGTGTTGCAGGGGCACCAGGTGTCGCCAGTCATGTGGACGCCAGCTCAGGAGTAGTTCGCAAGGACTACAGCGGCATCGGCAGCTTTGCTTTTCCTGTGGGTGACGGGGCCATGTACTCGCCCATTACCTTGAACTTCACCGCCGGAACCTTCAACACCGGATATGCCCTTGTGAGCCTCAGCTCGGCCAAGCACCCCAACAACGCCAGCACGACAGACTTTCTCACGCGCTACTGGACCGTGAACAGCAGCGGCATCACAGCATTTAGCTGCGATGTGTCGGCGCAGTATGCCAACGGTGATGTTCAAGGCACCGAAGCCAATCTCACCGGGGCCAAGTACAGCGGCGGAAACTGGGTGGACCTCGGTCCTGTGAACCAGGGAAGCAACCTGATCACAGGCACTGTCACCGAATTCTCGGACTTCACCGCGGGTGAGCCCGCTGCATTTCCGGTGGAATGGCTGGGCTTCGAGGCCACAGCGCAACAGGGGCAAGTGCTCCTCGACTGGCAAACAGCTTCTGAGCAAAACAGCCACTACTTTGCGGTGGAGCGCAGCAGCGACGGTCTCGGATGGGCCCCCGTTGGACAAGTGTCGGCAGCTGGCCACAGCAATGTTACCCATAGCTATCACTTTCTTGACGCCAAGCCTCTCTCCGGGCTTCAGTTCTACCGCTTGCGTCAGGTCGATTTCGATGGGCGACACGGCTACAGCGATGTGCGCTCTGTAAATCTCGAAGCTACGCTGAGCGTGTATCCTAATCCCGTGCGCGACCTGCTCTATCTTGATCTGTCAGGAGATTGGTCATTCGAACTAGCAGACATTCATGGTCGTGTGCTGGCACAACAAAGGGGTCGGGATCGTGGTAGCATCAGCCTTGTGACACTTCCAGCAGGAGTGTATGTGCTTCAAGTGAAAGGGAGCAGCCACAGCAGCAAGATATTGATTCGCAAAGAATAAACTACTTCAATCACAGGGATACCAAGTAACCCAAGATCGAAGTAGCCTCAAGGGGATGGCTGGTCATTTTCCTGAAAACCTTCAAAAGGTACTATCAAAAAGTACTATTTAACTCTCAACCCATAAACCATTCATGAGTTGAGATATTTCTCACAGATTCATCCAACTCCTCAACTCAGAATCACTGCTGAGGACCAACCTGAAAATGAACTTCTCAAAAAACTAAGTCATTTATGATCAAGTACCTTTTCCCTTTCCTGCTTGCCCTTTTGCCTGGCAGTCTTCTGTCGCAAGTCACACAGATTTACACTGACTATGACAATTTCTGGACCTCCAGCACGACAAACATTAATCTAGTAAAACCTGATAACAGTCACCATTTGCTAGCATTTCGCTATAATGGCACGGTATATTCTACTGGCGTGGACGATCCGCTCCTGACGAGTGAAGGAGTGACCTTTGCTACGGGTAATTTCAGGGCATTGCCATTCGAAAATCTACCTATGACTGGCGGAACTACTTACTTTGTGGGACTTGGGCAGATGTCCGACGGGATTCACAACGGGGGAGATAACAGCGCAACCACTCCCTTTCCTGCCAATTCCCCTTCGAGTGTGATTTCGTCTTTTCTCACCCGTGGAATTCGCGGTCTGGACCTTGGTACCGGGCTAGCCAATATTCCTTCGGGCACGAGTGTAGAGTTGACCCTCAGCGCCAGTGGCATTTCGCTGGCTGCCATTTCCGATGCTATTCCAGACATCATCGTGAGTCAAATCGCGGCACCCATTGCCTCCAACATCGACCAAATCCGTTTCGTGGATGATTTGGGCAACACAGTGGGGAATGCCGTCAACTTCGACATTTCGACTGAAGCAGTGCTTGGCAATTGGGATGTGGACTTCTATAATCTCAGCAGCACCTTGCAAGCGACCTTCACCAATACCGAACGTCCAATTCGCCTCAAGGCTTATCTTCTTTCAGACTTTGGCCTCAACAGTGGAAATTACACCCAAGCCAAAAAACTGATCTATGCCCCGGGCGGAAGTTCCGACCCGGCATTTATCGCGTTCAATGAGCCTTCGATCGGCATTGCGACCAAGCTCGCCGTCACCGCACAGCCACTCACGTACCAGCACGACACAAACTTCGGCACCAACATCACAGTGGAAGTGCAGGATGGCGCCGGGCAAATCGTAGAAGCCGCCGGAATAGTCATCACAGCAAGTATCTCTTCTGGCGATGGCACGTTGCTGGGCACGCTGACTGCCACCACCAATGCCAGCGGAGTAGCCACATTTTCCAATCTGAGAATTCAAGGAATCGGCACACATGTGCTTCGATTTGAGAACTCCAGCCTCGACCCCGCTCTTTCGGCTAATATTGATTGCGCAGCTATGAGCCTGAGCACCACCCTGCCTGCTGGTAGCGGCACACCTGGAGCGCCCTACCTCATCGAAAGCCTCGAAAATCTGTACTGGATCGCAGCCAATAGCTCCAGATGGACCCATCATTACCGCCAAATAGCTCATATTGATGCGAGTGAAACAGCTTTTTGGGAATGTGGAGAAGGTTGGTCGCCCATTGGTACGACACTGAGTCCCTTCTCGGGCAGCTACGATGGCGGTGGACACTTGATCACTGGCCTACACATCGACGCTGATCTCAATGGCATGGGCTTTTTTGGCGTGACCAATGGGCTGGAAGGAGAGGTAGTTATCCAAAACCTCGGGCTGGTATCTGTCAACTTCACCAATGCTGCCTCCTCCCGGACGGGTGCGCTGGTGGGATGGCATCAGCAGGGCATTGTTCGCTTCGTGTATGCGAATGGCCAAGTGGCTGCTCAGCTTGGAGGATTGTGTAATCTCGGGGGTCTGATCGGGGAACTGGGCAGCGACTTCGGAATGCCGATAGCCCGCCTGGAAAATAGCTACGCACGCACCGACGTATCCACGAGCCATGCCTTTTCCACTGTCGCAGGGGGATTGGTAGGCCGAATTCAGGCCGCTAGTGTGGTGGACAAATGCTATTCCGCAGGGTTGGTCAGCAGCGTTTCGGGGATGGGACATGGTGGGTTGATTGGGTCCAATGGGGGCACAGTCACCGACTCTTACTGGGACAACATGGTCTCTGGGCAAGCCAGCTCCGCAGGCGGAACCAGCCAGACTACCACCGAGATGAAAGACATCAACAACTTCTTCGATGCCCAATGGGACCTCGCCTGTGAGCGGGTCAATGGCAATGACGATTTCTGGGGCCTTAGCCTCGACAACGATGGCTACCCCTGGTTGCAATGGGAAGGCTACGATGCCCAATGCCCAGAGTGGACTGGCAACGACAGTGATACCTGGAGCATCAACACCAACTGGATCGGCAACCTCATCGCCCGGGATGGCATGGATGTGATCATTCACCACGCCGCAGTGCGCCCCTTGCAATTGCAGCAAAGCCAGGTGATCGGACACTTGATTTTCAACAGTAGCAGCACCCTGGTGGAACTCGGACCCTACAATCTCACCATTCAAGGAGATATCACGGGAGCAGGTACAGGCAGCTATATCCAAACCAATGGCAACGGGAAAGTGATCCGCGACATTCCTCAAGGTTCTAGCTTTTTCTTCCCTGTAGGCCAAAGCAGTTACACACCGCTCACCCTCGCCAATTTCGGCGATGGCGACACCTATTCCGTCCGCGTGGCAGACTTCGTCTTCACCGAAGCAAGTTCGGGCAGCCAAATCCTCGATCGAGTGGTCGATCGCACTTGGTTCATCGAAGAAGATGTGCCCGGCGGATCCGATCTCACAGCCACTTTCCATTGGAGTGTGAACGAAGAATTAGGCAATTTTGACCGCAGCGAATCTCAACTGCGTTATTACTACAGCAGTGTGTGGAACTCAGAAGGCCCCAAAGGTCCAGCAGTAGGCAGCAATCCCTACAGCTTCACCGTGAGCGGCATCGCTTCCCTTTCGCCCTTTGCTATCGGCGACGATCAGTCGGCATTTCCGGTGGAATGGCTCAGCTTCGAGGCCACAGCGCAACAAGGGCAGGTGCGTCTCGATTGGCAAACAGCCTCCGAGCAAAACAGCCACTACTTTGCGGTGGAGCGCAGCAGCGACGGTCTCGGATGGG
>DAITMB010000058.1:2077-30614 GCA_036835375.1 Bacteroidota bacterium | reverse complement strand
TCCACTTGCTCAGTGACGATGGCCAGAGACTTGGGTTGGTGCAGGGGCGGTGGGAATTCCTGCTGTAAGGAGGGTCTTGGCCTCTTGGGTGGATTCGGGGCTGGCTGCGGTGATGCGCCCGCGAATGTCTCCGAAGTAGGTTTGTCCCTTGGTGTGTAGGTTAAAATAGAGTTCTCCGCGCTGGGCGATATACTCCATGCCGGCGACGGTCTTGACTTTGCCGGTGCCGCCTGGCACGATGGGACAACCTGATGTGAAAGCTGCAATCAATCCCTTGCCTTCTTCTAGCACTGCCAAGATGTCTTCGTTGGTGATTTCTACCGCAAAAATGCCGTCGTCGCGTAGATTGGCCTGAATGTCGGTGACCAGAGCAAAGTCCACCAGAATCGGTCCTAGTTGGTCTGGGCGACCGCAATGGATGTGAAACATATTGATGCTTTCTATGTCGATGCCTGCGATTTTCACTTCGATGAATGCCTTGCTGAGGTCTTGTTGGAAGCTGAGTCGGCCATATCCTTCTGAGTCACGCTCGCTGCGAAGCTTCGAAGGTTGTGAAGATTGGAATTGCTTGGGCACGGAAGAGGGGGTGTCTTTTTCTTCTCCTGGCTCCTGGTGCGGACTGAGGTAGGCTTCGTACACAGCACCGATCGATTGGCCGTTGGTGAGAGCTGTGTTTCTGATCGACTGAGCGCGAGCTTCGGTTGGAAGGCAGCCATGAACAAGGAGAAAAGCAAAGACGAGATGGACAGAATTTGGCATAATACGTGTCGTGATCATACGGTGAGAAGAGTTGGAACCCATGCCCAGATTGCCTAAAGTACGACACAACTCGAAGACGATCATCATCTGATGCGAAATACACAAGGTGAATGTGATGAGGAGCGGATGAGTAGCTGAAATAGTTGAATGAGCAAAGCCGATTGGATGGAGAAAGATGCTTCCCAGTCATGTGAAAGAGGGCAGAAGAGGTATGCAACCACATGAAAATGGTAGCAGGGGAAATTTGCCGGATGTAGGAGAAAATGCGAGATGCGAATTTCTCACGAACTCGCCTTGCTTTTGATTTTAACGGATTTTTTCGGTGATTTTTTGCCTTCGCTGAGGTGACTGGCCCCTCCGCGTCCATGGCTGAATGGGTAGATTTTTTTCTCCTCTTTGGCATCTTCGAGGCAATCTCGCATAAAAGCTGCTAGCAGTTCGAATTGCTTGGCGAGGTCGTGAAGAAATCCTTCCGGCAGCGGCGCACGGCTTCGTAGCGCGTCATAGGCACGGAGATAGGAAAGGTCATAATGTTGCCCGACAGCTTCCACGAGGGCTTTTTGATTGATCCAGGGGTGTTCGCAGAGTCGCAACCAGTTAGGAGAATGGCTTTCTTGTTGAGCGCTACGGATTTTTTCTGCGATTCTGTCCAATCGGCGGCTGGTGGCTAAAGCAGATTTTTTAATCGCCTGATAGTCTTCCACGCTAAATCGATGACGTTCGGTCACGCGACTGCGCAAGCGTTGATGTACGGGAGACCCGGCATCCTCGTAGATTGTGGTCGCCATGTGGTTGAGCACGAGATAGGGATGAGAAAGTAGCTTAATCAGGCTTTTCATAAATAATATCGATTGAACGGAGGAGTAACAATGATCCAGCAAACAAGGTAGTGGCGTGGGATAGGGCTTGCAAGGCGAAAATTTGCCTTGTTTCATGTGGCATTGAGGGCCCTTTACGTCGGGTTGAGATCATTTCGCCTTCTGAAAAACGGACGGAATTTCGGTGATTTCTCCCATGCCCACACTCACTTTTCCGCCAAGCCCAATGTGAAAAGGAAGGGATACATTGCAGCGAAATTGAACATGGAAGTTGCGGAGCGACACTTGCTTGAGTTTCACGGGTCGTGCTTCCTGAAAGTCGATGATCTCGAGTTGTAAGGGTTGGTCGATGTGCCAACCGATCCCTTTGGCAAAAGCCAGAATATTGCCAATGAGCTTTTTTTCTAAAAATTCAATCTTACTACGCAAGCCATCGATTTGCTGAAATTCCTGGGCATTGTGCTGGTTGAGTGCGACCCAATGCCAGAGCTGATAGGGAAGATGCTTCTCTACGACCTGGACGCATGCTTGCGTGAGGTTGAGGTGCTCAATCTTCATGGGCAAGTCTCGACCGCTGAGCTGGACTGACCAGTCTGGCTGAGAAAAAAATCGATAAATTTCGTTTACCCCTTCTCCCAGACACACGATCGCGGGGCGTCCAGCACTGCTTTTGTATTGAATCAAGGGATAGGCATAGCGTAGATTTTCGCCCTGATGGTGGTGAAACAGCACCGCATCGGCTCCCACCTTGTGCCCAATGGCGCCACGCAGTGCAGGCACTTCCCAAGGAGCGAGATGACCACTGAAACGAATGTGCAAAATCGGTAGCGGGATGCTACCAGGATGGATATTGCTCATAGCGTGGGATGAAAATCAGGGCTGTTCAATCAGTTTTTTGCAGACTTGTAAAAATTCTTATTTTAAAGTAACACATTTTTTCCGATTTACTCAACACTTTTCCATGATTGCAAGGAATAAAACCCATGACTTTGCCCTTGCTATTGTTCTCCAAGACGACAAATCATGTGAATCGTGAGCGCTTCGGCGTCCGATGTCATTTATCCGATACGGATCAATTCGCTTACTTTTGTCGGAAAAAGAGATTCAGCGGCACCCCTTTAAAATTGAAGTGTTTGCGAAGCTGGTTTTCGAGGTAGCGCTTATACGACTCTTGCACATGCTCGGGGTGATTCGCAAAGAAGAGGAAGGTCGGAGTTTTTGCAGGAATTTGTGTCACATATTTGATCCGAATCAATCGACCTCTGTGGGAGGGCGGGTGGTGGGCAGCCACGGCGGCGAGCATGGTATCATTGAGTTCGCTGGTTGGAATGCGGCGCTCGCGGTTGCTGTGTACTTCTTGGGCGACTTCCAGCACCTTGAGGAGGCGCTGCTTCTCAGTTGCGGAGCCAAAAATCACTGGCACATCGTCGAAAGGCTTGATTCGCTCCAGGATAATTTTCTCAAAGTCACGGGCTGTGTTGGTCTCTTTTTCGACCAGATCCCACTTGTTTACAAAGATCACCAGCCCTTTTCGCTCTTTCACGATCATGCCCAAGATGTGCAGATCCTGACTCTCCAGCCCCTGCGAGGCATCAATGATGAGGATGGCGACATCGCAGATCTCAATGGCCTTGACGGTTCGGAGGGTAGAATAAAACTCGACGTTTTCGATGATCTGTGACCGTTTGCGCAGTCCGGCAGTGTCGATGAGGACCAGGTCTTGGCCGAAAGCCGTGAAGCGGGTGTCCACGCTATCACGGGTGGTCCCGGCGATGGGCGTGACAATGTTGATATCTTTGCCGACGAGGGCATTGACGAGGGAAGATTTACCGACATTCGGGCGGCCTACGATGGCGAATCGAGGGAGCGTATCTTCGACTTCTCGAACTTCTTCTGCTGGCAGATATTCGATCACGCGGTCGAGAATGTCGCCAGTACCAGAGCCATTGATGGCCGAAAGGGCGAGAGGTTCGCCGAGGCCCAGCTCATATAGCTCCATGAGCTTGTGCTGGTGGGTGGCATCATCGACTTTGTTGCCGATGAGCAGCACCTTCTTGGGGTTGCGGCGCACGATGTGGGCAAACTCAGTGTCGAGCGGCGTGATGCCATAACTGGTGTCCACGAGGAAGAGCAAAAGATCCGCTTCTTCCATGGCAATGTGGACCTGCTCGCGGATGGCGCGCTCAAACACATCTTCGGAGAGAGGAACGTAGCCGCCCGTGTCAATGATGGTAAAGATCTCCCCGCCCCATTCTACTTTGCCATAGTTGCGGTCGCGAGTCACGCCGCTCATGTCATCTACAATGGCCCTCCGGTCTTCGATCAATCGATTGAAGAGGGTGGATTTTCCTACGTTGGGGCGACCTACAATTGCTACTACACGAGACATCTGACAAATGCTTATTCCTAGCCGCAGGGCGAATGGCGCTACGGGGCCGCAAGATACAGAATTTGAGGCGGATTGATAGCATTTGATCGAAAGCACGCTACTCATGAGTAGCCGATGAGGCAAGTGCCGATTCTACTTGGTGAGTCGCAAGCTGAGCGCCGCAGAGAGTTTTTCTTGCAGCGTATTGGGATCGAATGGCTTAGGAATCACGTCGATCATGCCTGCCTTTCGCATATTGGTCACTTCCTCAGGCAAAGTTGCAGCGCTCAGGCCGATGACTGGTATGCGGATCCCACGTCCGAGCAGCTCATGAGTTGCTTGGATGCCGTCCATGATGGGCATATGTAGGTCCATCAAAATGAGGTCAAAGGGTTCCTTGGTCGCTACATCCACAGCTGATTTGCCATCGGGAACTACCTGGCAGATCACGCCCCAACGTGCCATGATTTTTTGGATCACGCGCTGGTTCACGAGATTATCTTCTGCCACGAGGATCCGTACGCCGTCCAGAGTAGTGGGGAGCTGCCAGCTCAATCCATAGGGCTGTTCTATTTCCGAAGTGCTGGCCTTTGATAAGTGGAGGTCGAAGAAAAACGTGCTGCCTACTCCCGGCTCACTACGGAGTTGGACATGACTATTCATCAAGTGTAAAAGCTTACTCGTGATGGCAAGGCCGAGTCCTGTGCCTCCAAATTGCCGCGTGATAGATGAATTGGACTGCGAAAACTCTTCGAAAATTGCTTCTTGCCGATCAATTGGGATCCCGATTCCTGTATCGGATACCTCTACGCGAATTGCATCTCCACTTGGAATGGCCCGAACCGTTACAGAGCCTACTTTTGTAAATTTGATGGCGTTTCCGATAAGGTTGAGCAAGATTTGGCTCAGCCTTGTCTGATCGCCGAGATACCATTCTTGCATCCCCTTTTCAAAGGACCAGTCCAGGTTGATTCCCTGCTCATCAGCTTTCACATGAAGGGTGTGGCAAACGTCCCGGATCAGTTGCCGGAAATTGAAGGGAATATGTTCCAAATCCAGTTTGCCGGCTTCGATTTTTGAAAAATCCAGAATATCGTTGATCAGGGAAAGCAGGTTTTTGGCGGAGAACTGAAGCATGTGCAGGGAGTCCTCTTGATCGGGGCGGGGGTCGTCTTGCAGCAGGATGTGTGTCGTCCCAATCACGGCATTGAGAGGTGTGCGGATCTCGTGGCTCATGGTCGAGAGAAAATTCGCTTTTACCTGGCCAGCCTCCTCTGCTTGCAAGCGCGCTTCCCTCTCACGAATCGTGGACAATTCCAGTTCGCACGTACGCTGTTGCACTTCCTGCTTGAGTTGATTCTCGCGTTCCTGTGCGCGGCTTGTATGCCAGTAAATCGATCCTACAATCAGGCCGATCGTGACCAACAATACCAAGACCCTAAACCAGACAGTCAGCCAGATGGGCGGATGAACGACGATAATAAGCTCGGTGATTTCACCCCATTCTCCTCGCTCATTGGCCGCTCGTACCTGGAAAGTGTAGGTGCCCGCATCAAGATTGGTATATATGGCCTCCCGACGAGCGCTGACTTGGTTCCATTCTTTTTCAATTCCCTCCAGGCGATATTGCATCAAGCGGAGATTGTCGCGGCGGTATTGCATCGTCGAGAAACTCAGGGAAAATACTTGCTGCTGGTAGTTGAGCTCGATCCGATCGGTCAAGTTGATGGGTTGACTGAGGATAGGGTTGGTGCCATGAGGGGGGATTTGGTTTGGCAGGACTGTTTGGTTGAACAAGGTCAGGGCCGTGATCATTACTTTCGGAGCCGCATCATAAGGAGGCAAATTCTCTGGGTTGAGGATAGAGATCCCATTTTCACCGCCGACCACCCACTTTCCGTTGCGGAGCTGAATCATGGTGTTGGGATGATAATGGAGATTTGCCAACCCCTGCGATTGCCCCCAAACAATGAATGTCTTTGTGGATGGCTCCCACTGGGCGATCTTGGGACTAGATTGTACCCACATGGAGCCATCAAGCGATCGGACCAAGGATGTGATCTCCAGGGAAGGTAGTTCTTGAGCCTGTGGAATGGACTCAAATTTGCGCGTGCCGATATGAAAAATCTTTAGGCCTTGGGTCGAACCAACCCATAATTGCTCATCAAGTAGCGCGAGGGTCCGAAAGTTTTTGTTGTTGAGGCTTCGTACATCATCAGGATAGAGCAGATGTTGCTTCCAATCCCATCCACTGGGGTGGAGGCGCACCTCCAGCAGTCCCATGCTCTCTGTAGCGACCCAGCAAGTAAGATGTTGATCCCACAGCAGGTTATACATCCGAGGGTCAGTCAAGCCCTCTCGTTGATCAAGCCAGGTGGGCGCTGCTCCTGATACCTTGTCCATGACCGCCAATCCATCTCGACTGGCTATCCACAGCCGTTCATCTGGTCCAGTACGGATGCAATGGGCACTCATTCCTGGTTGAGCCAGCACTGTTTGTAAACGGTCCCCTGACCATAATTCTATGCCTCGATCGTTCCCGATCCAGAGTCGGTCTTGTTCGTCGATGTGCAAGGCGCTGACGAAAATCTCTGGAAGGAGCCGTGTCAGTATGTTCCGTGCAACAGGATCATACTCGAACAGTCCTGCGGTTGTGCCAATCCATAATGTATTATGAGGAGATTCTACCAGATCCGTTACTTCGCCAAAGTAATCTGTATCGCTTCTCAGCGCATGGTTGTCAAAAAGATTTCCCTTTGGAAAAAAGACAGTGATCCCATCTTGCGTAGCGATCCAAAGATTTCCACTTGAATCTGTATTGAATTGGCGAATTTTATTTGAGCGAAGCCCCCCAAGACCGTTGTCTCTGTAAAGATGGTTCCATTGTTCAGATTTCCATTTTTCTAGTGTGATCCGATCATGGCCTTTTGGCAAGGGCGTACTTACTGTGATTCCATAAGTGGATCCTACCCAAAGTCGATCTTTTTCATCTACATATACATCGAACACGGCGTTGTCAGTTATTCCCTGTCCGTGCACCTGCTCATCTTTGACGACCATAAAGTTACGATCCTGAGAAGAATCTGCGATTGTCATGGCTACCCCTGCCTGGTAAATGGCCATCCATAGACGCTGCTCATCGTCGAGGTGGAGCGACCACACGCGATTGCCGGGGATGGATCCCGGCTGTGAAGGGTCGTGCTGGTAGGTAGTGAAATGAAGATTTTGGAGTGAAAATGGGGCATTCGGAAGGCTGGCACGGTGAAGGCCGCCATCCCAGGTTCCGATCCAAAGGTTGCGAGAGGGGTCGATCAGGATACTCAAGACGGCAGGTGCTTGCAGCGCGCCAGGCTTGCCCGGATGTGCCGACAAGGACTGCATTTGATCTTCCTTGGGTAAATAGACGTTGAGTCCATCCTCTGTCCCGATCCAAATGCGGCCTTCGGAATCTTCGGTGAGGGAAAGAATCTCATTGTGAGTCAGACGATGCGCCACGGGACTTTCTTTGCGAAATAGACGAGAAGTATCCTTGTTTTTATCCAGGCAGACCAAGCCTTGGCCCTGCGTGCCAACCCAGATGCGGCCCTGTCGATCTTCTAGCAAGCATTTGATGATTCCGTTCGAAAGGATTTCCTTGGTTTTACCCTGAGGGAATGGCTGAGAAAATACGTTGCCATCGTGTCGTTGGAGCCCTTTGATGGTCCCGACCCACATGAACCCATCTTGATCTTCGAGGGTGCAGTACACGAAAGGCGCGGCAAGCCCTTCCTGAACGTCAAAGTGCTCAAAGTTAAATCTGGCCAGTACTTGTGAGAACAAGGAATGGCCAATCATAAAAAAAGGCAGGAATAGAATGATGAAGGGAAATCGCATATGATTTGCTGGCTGGAAAATCTGCTAGGGTGGTCAGCACTCGAGAGCCGATTTCATTGCTAGATAGGGAGTTCTCTATCTTGCTTACCAGCAATTTCGCAGCAATTCTAAGAGGCCAATGTCACCATGTGCATGCCGATGTATTGGGCTGTAGAAGTATTTGCGATGAATAATAGCCTGATAGGGTCAAAAAACCCCAGGGTAGATAGTTTTTTTTCCATCTATTTAATTTCTATGAAATATGATTCCCAAAAACATTCCAACATCATACTCTCCGAGCGAAGAGCCGCTCTGGCAGTTCTAATTACCGTAACCAAAGCCTCTCAAGGCCGAAAGGCTGTTTTTCCAATTAGTAGATACGCGGACATACAACAATAGATTGACTGGTTGTTGAAGAAATAGTTCGAGATCTTTTCGCGCATCTATGCCAATTCGCTTGAGAGTTTGGCCTTGTTTGCCAATCACCATGCCTTTATGGTTTTGCCGTTCCACGTGAATTGTTGCCATAATTCTTACTTTATCCCCCGACTCATCGAACTCCTCAATTTCTACTTCTGTAGAGTAGGGAAGCTCATCACGGAGAAGTAAGAAGATTTTTTCACGGATGATTTCGCCTACAAAGAATCTTTCGTGGCGATCTGATATTTGGTCTTTTGGAAAATATACGGGGCCTTCAGGCAAATACTGGAGAATCAATTCTTTTAACTTGGGCACCTGTGTTCCGATCAAAGCTGAGATAGGAATGGCTTCGGTAAATTTCACCAATTGGGAAAGCTGCTGCATTCGGTGGAAAACAGTCGCTTGTGGCACGGTATCTACTTTGTTGATCACCAAAAATATCGGCACTTTGGTACGAGACACCTTTTGGATCAAATCATCTTCAGGAAAGCTCTCGTCCGCTGCGAGGAGCAACACAATGATGTCGGCGTCCTCCATCGATTGATCGATAAAAGTATTCATGCGCTCGTGGAGCCGATACTTTGGGCGAATCAGCCCGGGCGTGTCGGAATATACGATCTGATAGTCATCGCCACTGTCGATCCCAAAAATCCGGTGGCGTGTCGTCTGGGCCTTGGGCGTAGTGATACTCAGCTTGCGACCGAGAAGCTGGTTGAGTAAGGTGGATTTGCCCGCATTGGGCTTGCCAATGATGGAGACGAATCCTGATCGATGTGGAGTTTCTGACACTTTTTAAATTAATATTTGCAAATCTACGCAATCCCCCGTAACTATGCACCCTCATCACCGTTCAGGGATGAACAAACAGTGCGGGGTGGAGCAGTTGGTAGCTCGTCGGGCTCATAACCCGAAGGTCATTGGTTCGAGTCCAATCCCCGCTACCCAGAGTCGCGAGACAATCATTTGATTGTCTCGCGATTTCATTATATAGCTTCCTGATGGTGATTGAGGGCCGTTTTCGGAGTTTCGGCATCTCTTTACATTCCGTCGAAAAACTCCGCCTGTCAGTACTTGGGATTCTCTCTTGGGCCGCTTAACTTGTCCCATCGAGCAATTTTTCGCTCCATGACCCAAGCTACTACCCATGCCCATTTATCATCGATTAGGGAAGGTTCCACCCAAACGCCACACGACTTTTCGCAAGCCCGATGGAGGCTTGTACTACGAGCAATTGTTTGGTACCATCGGATTTGATGGAATGTCTTCCCTGCTCTATCACCACCAACGACCCACAATGGTGCGCGAAATCCTCGATTCCAAGGACCTGAGTCCCGTCGTAGCGGTTTCCCGCAACCTCAAAGCGCGCCTGCTCAAGGGGTTTGAAGTCGCTCCCACAGCCGATTTTCTCGAAAGCCGCGTGGCACTGCTCGTCAACCAAGATATTCACATCGGGCTGGCAGCACCCCAAAAGTCCCTGACAGAGTATTTCTACAAAAATGCCGACGCTGATGAATTGCTCTTCGTGCATCGTGGCAGCGGGACCCTACGCACCATGTTGGGGAATATTCAATTTGAATATGGGGACTATCTTGTGATCCCTCGCGGAATGATCTATCAGATCGAATTCGACACCGAAGACAATCGCCTGCTGTTTGCCGAGTCATTCCATCCGATCTACACCCCCAAGCGCTACCGCAACTGGTTTGGCCAGTTGCTGGAACATTCACCTTTCTGCGAGCGTGACTACAAGCTCCCCGAAGTACTGGAAACGCACGACGAACGGGGCGAATTTTTCATGAAAATCAAGAAGCAGGGCCATTTGCATGAGCTGGTATATGCCAGTCACCCTTTCGACGTTGTCGGTTGGGATGGCTACAATTATCCCTACGGATTTTCGATTCACAACTTTGAGCCGATCACCGGTCGCGTCCACCAGCCACCTCCGGTCCACCAGACATTTGAAGCATCCGCCTTTGTGGTCTGTTCCTTTTGCCCAAGGCTCTATGATTATCATCCACAGGCTATTCCTGCTCCTTATAATCACTCCAACATCGACTCCGATGAAATGCTTTATTACGTGGACGGAGATTTCATGAGTCGCAACCACATTGAGCAAGGCCATATCACCCTGCATCCGGGCGGGATTCCGCATGGACCACACCCGGGCGCTTATGAGCGGAGCATCGGCCAAAAGCAGACGGCCGAGCTCGCCGTTATGATCGATACCTTTAAGCCCCTGCAACTTACCCACGCCGCCCTCGCACTGGATGATGGCACCTACTACCAATCTTGGTTGGAACATGGAGCGTAGGAAGATGGAACGTTAATAGACGTGTTCGGCCCCATGCTGGACAAGCCTTTCACTTATGATCGCTATTTGCACAACACATGCTAGGTAGCGTGGGATATAGGCGACCCCGCACTTAGTCAGCAAAACGCTTTAGATGGAAAACGATCCCGCAATTTCTCCGTCCATTCTTCCGGGCCAGTTGGCGCTGGGTGGCATGTCTTTGTCGCTCGACCATCAGCAAAACGCCCGGATGGTCCATCAAGCGCTGGCGCTGGGCATTCAGACCTTGGATACAGCGGATCTCTATCAGCGGGGCTTCAATGAAGCGTCCATTGGCAAGGCCATCAGTGGAAAGCGACAGGAAGTATTTTTGATCTCTAAAGGAGGAAATCAGGCTGACCCTCGTGGCGATGGTTGGGTATGGAACCCCACGCCGAGCTATCTCAGCCAGGCACTGGATGCGAGTTTGAAGCGCTTGGGCACCGATTATCTGGACGGTTATCTGCTACACGGAGGCACGATGGAAGACCCGATAGATGACCTTGTAGAGCTACTGGACCGGGCGGTCCAGTCGGGTAAAATCAGGTTCTACGGCATTTCTTCCATTCGCCCAACCGTCATTCATGCGTGGATTGCCCGATCGGGGCTGCGCTTTGTCATGTCTCAATATAGCCTGCTGGATCGCAGACCGGAGGAAGAGATCTTTCCCATGTTAGCGGCGGCAGGCGTGTCGGTGCTGGTGAGAGGCGCGTTGGCCAAGGGATTACTGGGAGGAAAGGCGGCGACCTCGTATTTGGATCGCTCGGAAGCAGAGGTCGCCAAAATCGTAGCAGGCCTGAACACGGTAGCACCGACGCAAGCCCCAGGTCACACGGCCCTGCGATTTGCCCAAGTGAAAGCGCCTGAACCTGTGCTGGTGGTGGGTGCCAGTCGGCCTTCACAGCTCGTCGAAAATGCCGGGATGGTTTCTCGACCACCGCTTACCAAAGACGAATGGCTGCACTTAGCTCGTATGGCGCCGCCGAGTCAATATGATGCACATCGGCTCGCCTCTTGAACATACTCTTGAGCAAAATCATTTTCGAACGTGAGATATTGGACCGCAAGGAGGCTACCTTCGATGAAAAGAGCCGCTTCCTCTATGATGCGTACTTGATCTTACTTGTTCTCTCATTTTAAGAATCTACTCGCCCAAACCCTTGATAATGAAACAGATGGTGCAAAACAAAATTTTTGTCGCGGCTACCAGCCAACACGTTGGAAAGACTACTTCTACCCTCGGACTCCTTTCCGGGCTGCGTGCGCATGGCATGTCCGTAGGTTACTGCAAGCCCGTGGGGCAGGAGTTTATCGATGTAGGGACATCGCGTGTGGACAAAGATGCCTTCCTGTTTGCTTCTTCGAATGGATTTGACCTCGTGCCAGAGCTGCATTCACCCGTGATCTTGGGAGCTGGCGCGACGCAAGCCTATTTGGATAGTCCCTCCAGCTTTAACTTTAACAACAAGATCTTAAAAGCATCCAAAATTTTGCAATCGCAATACGATGTGGTGGTGTATGAAGGAACGGGCCACCCTGGCGTTGGCTCCGTGGTGGGACTGTCCAATGCTCGTGTGGCAGAAATTTTGGGTGCAGGCCTGATCATGATTGTAGAAGCGGGAATCGGCAACACGATTGATCTATTAGACCTGAATCTATCGGTGTTCGAAGCTAAAAATATCCCGATCCTCGGCGTCATCATCAACAAAGCCATTCCGGGCAAAATCGATAAGGTGCAGCACTATGTGGGGCAGGTGCTGAAGCAGCGCGGAATCAATCTGTTGGGCATCATGCCCTACGAGCAAGAGCTAGGACTGCCGGTGATGCACGGCATTGTCAAAGCCATCAATGGCAAAGTGGAGTACAATGAGGACCAGCTCGACAACCGGGTCACAGCCATCGTCGCGGGATCTCTCATTGATTTAAGCGATACCCAGGATTTCACCAATCAATTGTTGGTGGTCAGTATCAACCGCCTGGATGAGGCTCTTCGGAAAATGGAGGGGGTTTGGAAGTTGTTGGAAGGGGAAAGCTACCCCTTGTCGGGGATCATTGTCACGGGGCCAGGATCATTTTTGCCACAGCACATTGAGACCTTTGAGAAGCACAACATTCCGGTGGTACGTGCAACGATGGACACCTATGAAGTAGTGATCAAGATCAGTCGCATCGAAGTGAAGATCAACACCCGCACACCTTGGAAGGTGAGCAAGGCCATCAATTTGTTCCAAGAGCACATTGATCTGGGGCCTGTATTGCATTTTTTGGGGCGATGACGCAGGTGTGAAGGCGGAGATATTCTATCATCTGAATTTGTTTCATTTTTTTGAAAAAAAAAGAAACAACTTGCTGCGAAGTTTTCTCCTCTCCTCGCTCAGATTCTGGCACAGTAAGGAAATCGTAAACGAATTACCTAATTTCGAACCCCAATGAGCTTGTCGGCTTGCAGAAAATTGTCTTTCATGGAATGAAACAATATTTTCTTGCCTGACAAAGAACGTAACATGGAAGAAGGTAATCGAGTGCAGATGGGAGGAGATCGCTCTATTCACCCACCTACCATTCTTTGGATTAGGACAGATAATGAATCGCATGAAGGTATTGGTCATCGGATCGACCGGAAGAGTAGGTCGAAAACTCGTCGAATACGCCCTGGAAAAGGGCCATCAGGTCACCGCATTCGCGCGGAACATTGATCAGCTAAGTCTCACCCACAAGAATCTGAAAAAAATTCAGGGGGATGTCATGTATCGCGGCCTGATAGACGTAGCCATGCCAGGACATGACATTGTGATCAGCGTCATTGGCATTCGCCAATTCAGAGGAGAAATCACGCTCTTGTCTAAGGGAATGTCCAACGTGATTCAAAGCATGGAAAGCCACGGAGTCAAGCGCCTCCTCACCATCACCGGAGCGGGAATTCTGCAAGAAAACGATCACACCCTCTTGATGGAAAGCCTTAGTTTTCCTCCTAACTTGCTCAACCTATCGCTGGATCACCAGCGCGTGTGGGAAGTGTTGCAAGCATCAACCTTGAAATGGACCATCGTATGTCCTGCCTTCATGCACCTGAGCGAGCGCACGGGCCAGTATGTCGTGCAAGCCAATGCGTATCCCCCCAATTCATTGAACGAAGTGTCGGTAGAGGATGTCGCGGATTTTATCACTGAGGAGATGGTAGAAAATCAGTTCGTTGGCCTCCGGGTTGGGATTGCTCATCCTTTTTGAGGAGATTCAGGCGCACCATATTTACTTATGTTAGACACCTGATCAAGCTATCCTCCACACGATCTTCTTCACTTGTTTCCACTTCCTTGCACACTTACAATCCTTCCCCATCATGAAAATCGCTATTCTCGGCACCGGCAACATCAGCAAAGCGCTCGCAACTGCTTTCACCCGAAAAGGAATTGAGGTTCTTATAGGATCGCGCGATCCGCAGAAAGCGCGTGCACTTGCTGGCGATCTCGTGCATTTTGCCACCGGAGGTACCATTGCCAGCGCCATTCATGGTGGCGATGTGATTGTCTTGTCTATTCCTTACAAGTCGGTGGAAGAGACTTTTCGCCACAACGATCAAATGAAAGGGAAGATCATTGTGGACTGTACCAATGCGCTGACGTGGGGCGAAAATGTGAGTTTGGCTCTCGGACATACGACATCGGCAGCTGAGCAAATCGCCAAAATGGTGCCCGGAGCACACGTAGTAAAAGCCTTCAACACGGCTTTTGCTCATCTGATGGAAAAAGGCCCCTACTTCGGTGCACACGACGGCAGTATGTTTTACTGCGGGGACGATCAGACAGCCAAGGACACCGTGAAGTACCTCATCGAGGCAGCTGGCTTCGACCCGGTGGATTGCGGGCCGCTAGACAGCGCGAGGTTGCTGGAGCCGATGGGCGTGCTACTCATCCGTCTCTCCAAGCAAGGCTATGGAAACGACATCGCTTATAAGTTGCTGCGAAGATCATAGGCAACCTTCGAAGAATCCAGTTGGGTTAGAAATTGGACCGACGTTCCCAATCATCGTCATTTTCGCACAAGTATGACCCATGTGACGACGGTCCTGAGAGGCGGCGGCCCTACTGTTTCAGCGCAGGGAGGAAGAAAATCGCTTCTCGACAGACCGCCCAGTCTTGTCTGGTGGGCGACACCCAGGCGGGTTGTCAAGCGTTAATTTTATTTCAAGTATTTCCGCCTTTCCTTTCCATTGATTCAGAAACCCCCCTCCGATGAAAAGTATTCGCGTGAGTATCCCCAATCGTCAGGGGCTCGAACTTGCTGCTCAATTGGAACTGCCCATCGGGGAGCATCCCAAGGCTTACGCCATCTTTGCCCACTGCTTCACCTGCGGCAAAAACCTGAATGCCGCCCGAAACATCGCTTTGGCCCTCACGCAGCAGCACATCGCCATCATTCGATTTGATTTTTCTGGGATTGGTGACAGCGATGGCGAATTTTTTGATAGCAATTTTTCAACCAATGTGCAGGACTTGATCGACGTAGCGGAATGGCTGGAAGCTCATTATGAAGCACCGCAACTGCTGGTAGGGCATTCGCTCGGCGGTGCTGCTGTCTTGGTGGCTGCCTCGTCCATCCCTTCTGCTAAAGCCATTGCGACCATCGGTGCTCCAGCTGCCCCAGCGCACGTGAAGCATTTATTCGCTTCCATCGAAGACAGGCTGCGTCAGGAAGGCGAGGCGGAAGTGAAGATAGCAGGGCGACCCTTCAAATTGAAAAAGCACTTTTTGGAAGCCATTGAATCGGTGGACATGTCCTACGTCATGAAGCAGCTGCATCATGCACTGCTGGTAATGCACGCACCCGGCGATCAAATTGTAGGCGTGAACAATGCCCGGCAATTATACGATGCTGCCAAGCACCCGAAGAGTTTTTTGAGCCTCGACAAGGCAGATCATCTCCTCAGTCAGGCGGAAGATTCGCGCTATGTGGGCACCATGATCGGCCAATGGGCCTCGCGATATTTGGATCTGAAAGAAGAGGTGCCACTGACCACGGACAAGCAGGCTGTGGTTCGCATCGGGCCCAAAGGTTTCTTGACCGAGATTCGAGCTGGCAATCACGAATTTTTGGCGGATGAACCAGCTTCTGTGGGAGGAGACGACCGAGGCCCTACGCCTTATGATTTGCTGGTAGCAAGCCTGGGTGCTTGCACTGCCATGACGATGCGGATGTACGCGGACCGAAAAGGTTGGCCCGTGAAAGAAATTCGTGTTCACTTGACGCACGAGCAGGTGTATCCCAGCGAAGCACCCGACGACGATGAGAAGCCTCGTAAGATGGATCGGGTGGAGCGACTGATTGAAATAGAAGGGGATTTGAGCAGTGAGCAAAGGAAAAAATTGCTGGAGATCGCTGAGAAATGCCCCGTTCATCGAACGCTGCACAATGATCTGCGCATCGATACGAAGCTGATCACCTAAAGGCGAGATTTTTTGTAGGAATTCATTGGCACAGACCCTACCGCTTGTCCATTATGGCATGTCGTCGGTTGCGCTATGGCGTGCTCCGGTCGAAAAAATTCGCTTCGCGGTGCTTTTTCTTCGCGTTCTTCGCACCAATTGGTATTTTACCAGTTGATCAACTCCTTCGTGATGCGCAGCGCCCGGAGGGCCACAGACACTTTTTCTTTGTTTGACCTCATAAAAATACCCGATCTGCAACAGCAATCACCCCGAAGGGATCTCACCGAGCATCCCCTGTTTTCGTCGCGATGGTTGAGAGATCGCTGGGTTGTACATCCGTTATTTTGGATTCTCTACACGAGCTTTTTTGCGTTGGCGGGTGGGGACACCTTCCTCTCTGCCCTGCGATATGAGATGCTACTCTTGCCTGTAAAAATGATGGTCGTGTACCTGACCATTTATTTGCTCATTCCGCACCTGTTTCTTCAAGGTCGGTATTGGGCTTTTTTTCTCAGCCTCACTTTCTTGCTGATTCTCGGTGGCCTGCTTCAGCGGGGGGTCATATATTACGTCCTATATCCACGGCTCTATTCCTCAGAGCCTTATGGAGAGCTGATCAACGTCTATTGGATCCTCAAAAACAGCCTGTCGATTTTCACAGTGACGGTCCTGGCCTCATCGGTCAAAATCACCAAGTATTGGTATGAAGACCATCAAAAAGCTAAAGCCCTACGGGAGGAGAAGCTGGAAGCGGAGCTGAACTTCCTCAAGGCGCAGATTCATCCCCATTTCCTGTTTAACACCCTTAACAACCTTTACTCATTGACTTTGCAGCGATCACCAGCGGCACCCGAGGTCGTGCTGAGATTGTCGGAGTTGATGAGCTATTTGCTCTACGATGCTAGTGCCGCCCTGGTGCCGCTATCGAGAGAAATTGAAACGATGCACAGTTATATTGCCTTGGAGCGAATACGCCATGGCACATCGTTGGATCTGTTTTTCGAAATCACCGGAGAGGTAGAGGGCATTCACATCGGCCCATTGCTGCTTTTGCCATTTGTGGAAAATAGCTTCAAGCATGGCGTGAGCGAGGTAATTGAGAAAAAGTGGATCGCCCTTCACTTGGCGGTCAAAGCCGATAGCCTCCTCTTTAAAGTCGAAAACAGCCGTAGCAGAGGGCCGGTCAACCCGCATCAAGCGGATCATACAGGCGGAATTGGGCTACGCAATGTGAAGCGGAGACTGGAACTGCTCTACCCAGAGCGGCACGAACTGAAGATCTTTGAGGAAGAAGATTCTTATTTGATCACCTTAAAAATGAAACTGACGGCATGACAAGTATTCGATGCATGATCGTAGATGACGAGCCACTCGCGTTGGATGTGCTGGAGAACTACATCGCCAAGCTCGACAAATTGACCCTTGTTGCGCGGCTCGACAATGCGGTGGAGGCTTTCAATCAATTGATTCGAGAACCTGTGGATTTACTTTTTCTTGACATCCAGATGCCAAAACTCACCGGGATTGAGCTGATGCGCAACATGAGCCAGCCCCCCAGGGTCATTTTCACCACTGCCTACCGGGACTTTGCTTTGGCGGGATTTGAAGTCGGAGCCATTGATTACTTGCTCAAACCCATTTCATTTGAACGGTTCATTAAAGCAGTGAACAAGGTGTACCAAATTGCAGGTCCCCTTGCAAATACTGAGGGAGAAGAATCTTCCTATCAAGAGGCATTCCTGTACCTCAAGGCCGACAAAAAAATGGTCAAGGTGCTGCTCAAAGACATCCTTTACATCGAGAGCCTCAAGGATTATGTGCGAGTGAAGACCAGTGAAAAAAGTGTGACGGCCTACCAGCGTATCAGCTTTTTGGAAGAGAAACTACCAGAAGACCGTTTTTTGCGGATTCATCGCTCATTTATCGTGGCGAAGGACAAGGTAGATGCCTTTTCAAATACTGTTGTGGAAATCGGCGAGACGGAGCTGCCGATTGGTCGCAATTATCGTGGCGAGGTCCTTTATGCGCTGAACCAGAAAAACTTACTGAGGGAATAAAAAATAATTCTTGGAGATTCGGAAAGTTTCCCTTAGGTTTGTTACGTTCTATCCTTCGGGTCTAGTTCCGATGCGTTGTTTTGGTAGTTTTGTCCCTCCTGTTACTTTCTTCCCGAATTTACAGATCGTTCAAGTCTATCCTTCCATCCTAGCTAGCAGCTGGATTGAACGGTTACTTGTTATTTTTTATTCTTTTTCACATGTCAGTTTCTTTGTATGTTGGCAATCTCCCTTTCTCAATGACCGAGGAAGAGCTGTCGACAATTTTTGCAGATTACGGTGACGTAGAAGGCGTCAAAATCGTACTGGATCGGGAAACCGGTCGTTCTCGTGGCTTTGCTTTTGTCGATATGGACGATGACGG
Source organism: Bacteroidota bacterium (assembly GCA_036835375.1). GTDB lineage: Bacteria > Bacteroidota > Bacteroidia > J057 > J057 > JANQTF01. Next base: position 12,221 of record DAITMB010000058.1, on the reverse strand, counting down.
AGCAGACCAAGCACAAGAGGCCCTTAATGGAGCCGAGTTCAATGGTCGTTACTTGAAAGTGAATCCTGCACGTCCTCGCGAACCACGCACTGGCGGTGGTGGTGGTGGTGGCGGCGATCGCGGCGGCTTCCGTCGTGGTGGCAGCAGTGGTGGTGGCGGCGGTGACCGTGGCGGAGATCGCGGCGGATACCGTAGCAATCGTTACTAGTCGCGGACGTTAGAACGTATATTACTGGGCCACTTGTCAAAGACAAGTGGCTCCTTTGCTTTTATACCTTCTGTGATGGTTCTTAGGGCAGGGGACAGGCACCCGGATCGAACGTTCAAATGGGAGAAAGTCATAAATATGTTCCCTCCTACAACGATGCCTTTTTCCTGCCAAGTTTCTGAAATCTTGGTTCTAAGGCCAATCTCGTAGCGCTGCTTTTCTAGCCTATAGCAAGGGGACCGCAGGTAGATCTGTACCTGCGTATGGACCTTCTTGGACGATCTCAGGGGGGAGAAATGATTGAAATTCCCGTAGGTTGCTCATGAGTTGTTCATAGGTGGTATCATCCTTCGCCCAAAAGAATACCTCCGGAAGTGCGATGATGAACGGGTCTGGAATGGTCCAACTCCCTGCGCATCGCCAATCTTCCGGTATCACAGACCCCATCCATCCTTGCTGAACAATGGCGAGTGACACGCCTCGCGCTTCTAATATGGGCGCCAGGCTTTCCCTTGTGAAGTTTTTCTCGCGATACAGTCGATAGACCTCCTCATCTCCGATTCCGACGAGGTCGGTCAATGGGAAGTCGCTCAAGTATGTCGCTACCCCGATGTCGTGAATCGCAATGTGCGACTCAGGATAGTACTTTTCGATAAAAAGACCTACTTGTACACTCTGATGATAGATATTTTGAACAGCGAGGGGGTAGTTGGCTGTGAAAAATCCCGCCCGAAGCACCAGTGGGAACAGCAGCCAAGCACCAGCCAGACAATGCCTGATGCCGACCTTGATGTTCATCTCGCTGAGAATCTCCACAAGCAACCAACCGTGAAGCAGAATAAGGTAAGCTTCGTAGCGATAGCCGCCGATTTGGGCAAATAGTACATGTACCCAAGCTCCAACCTGAAGAATTCCAGCCGCTTCTCGAAGTCGGGGTGGAAGTCCTTTTCCGAGCCACAAAGCCCAGGCACTGATGCTCAACACCGACAAGATGAAGGGGTGTTCATACACCTTGGTGATGTTTTCTTGTCCCCAACTGAGCAAGGAAATCATGTCGAGAGCGGGTCGCTGGCCTTTGACCAGCAGGGACAGCGGCAAGAATGTCCCGCCATGTAGCATTGAGTAGATTCCTAGCCCCATCACCGGAAGGCTCGCTGCCATCCCCAGCAACAGCAGTTCCTTCCACTGCCGCTGATGCAGCGACCCAAGCCCAGCAGCTGCCACCAGAAATAGGCTTTCGTAGCGAATCATGGTCATGCCGACCGTGAGCAGGATCCAGGGGAGAGACGACTGAGTATCGGGTTTTCGCTGGTACCAAGCCATGACCCAGGCGAATACCAATAACAATTGTAAGGCGTGTTCCATGCCCATGAGCATGATGAGCGGGAGCGGCGTGAGCAAAGTAATAGCCCACAGCCAGGTGCTCCGAATTGGCAAAGGCAGCTTGGAAAGCGATTGCCAAAACAGGTACAGCAAGCCTATTGCAGCAGGGAGATTCAAGAGCATTGGCCACCACAGGCTGGGCCCGAATCCCTGAAAAATAATCGCCAGAGCAAGTGTATAGAGAGGGGAAGAAGAGCTGAACTCGAAGCGTTCCGGGGTAGGGGACCAGATGCCCGTTTCTACCAAAGTTTTTGCTAGCGACAAGTGAATGTAGCTATCGTCGAGCGGATAGGGGTATTCGAGTTGGCCACTTTGTTGGTACACACAGGAGAGGAGAAGGGCCCCCAGCAACAGGAGACCTGCCGAGTGGCAGAAAAACCAGTAGCGAGCGAGAGGCCCTTTCAAGTTTCTGACGAGCCTTTGAGATGCGACAAAATGCTGTGCCCCATTTTGAGCTTTTTGGTGAGCAAATAGGCTTGGTTGTGCGGATTCGGCTCGATTTCGATGGGAATATTTTCCACAATCTCCAGGCCATAGCCGATCAACCCTGCCCGTTTGGTGGGGTTGTTGGTCATCAGTCGCATTTTGCGGACGCCTAGGTCCCGGAGTATCTGCGCTCCAACGCCGTAGTCGCGTTCGTCCATCTTAAATCCTAGCTCTAAATTCGCCTCTACCGTGTCGAGGCCCATTTCCTGAAGCTTATAGGCTTTGAGCTTGTTGACCAAGCCGATCCCCCTCCCTTCCTGATTCATGTACAAAATCACGCCCTTACCTTCGCGCTCTACCATCTGCATGGCGCTGGTAAGCTGAGGACCACAGTCACATCGACATGAGCCGAAAATATCACCAGTGATACAGGAAGAATGCACCCGCGTCAACACAGGTTCAGAGGGTTCCCAAGCTCCCTTAATCAAAGCTATATGAATGTCCCCGGTGTCAATTTGTCTGTAGGCAATCAATTCAAAATCCCCGTGTTCCGTGGGCATTTGCACACCGATTTCGCGTTGGATGAGCGATTCGTTTTGTAAGCGATATTCGATCAAGTCCTCAATGGTGATGAGCCGAAGACCGAATTTGTCGGCTACTTTCCGGAGATCTGGCAGCCGTGCCATGCTTCCATCTTCGTTCATGATCTCCACGATCACAGCTGCGGGTTCCAAGCCTGCGATTCTGGCAAGATCTATTCCGGCTTCGGTATGGCCTGCTCGACGGAGCACACCACCCTGCTTGGCTTTGAGAGGAAAAATGTGTCCGGGTCGGCCCAAGTCCTCCGGACGTGTCATCGGGTCAATGAGTGATTGCACCGTTCTGGCGCGATCTCTGGCCGAAATTCCTGTGGTCACGCCATCCTTGAGGTAGTCCACGGACACTGTAAAAGCGGTTTCGTGCTGCTCCGTATTCTTGCCTACCATGAGATCGAGTGCTAATTCCTCGCAGCGTTCTTCGGTGAGCGGTGCACAAATCAATCCGCGACCATGCGTCGCCATAAAGTTGATCACCTCTGGCGTGGCATGGCGGGCCGCCACGAGGAAGTCGCCCTCATTTTCACGATCACGATCATCTACCACAATCACCAATCGGCCTTGTCGAATGTCTTCGATGGCCGATTCGATAGAATCTATTCTCACGTTTTCTGTCATGTTGGGGCGAAATTCGGATGGTGAAGCAGTGTCCTTTTGTGAACAAAACTACGAAAAACCTCCCCTCTTTTTGGGAGAGATACGCAAAAGTTCCTTCATAACCACTTCCATCGGCGATGGTTTAATTCGCGCTGAAGTCGGCAAATAAGCTGGAAGAAGCGAGATTGGTCAAGTCTTTCGATCGAAGGTGAATTTCAAAAATCGTTTATCTATCCCAATGAAGTTGGTTGAATGATGAGGCTTAACAAAAACATCCCTGTGTTGAATTTATTATCCTATATATAGAGATTTCACCATGAATTTATCCTACCTTGTGATGCTTTGTTGAATTTGAAGAAACTGGCTTGGTAGTAACAACCAGCCAGGTGCATGCTGTAATTTTTTTCCTGCTCTCCAGCCCTGTTCCAACAGCGATCTCCCATAGAAGCGGAAACAAAGAGAAGAAGGTCAAAGCAGCACGTCAGTACGTAAACGAACCAGTACAAGATTTTGAGGTAGAAAAGGTATGACTATCAGCCCATCAGTCTTAGAAAAGAGAACACTGGAGAAAACCACGGCCAGTCTGAAGGCCATCGCTCACCCAGTACGGTTGTCTATCATCAACTTATTACGAGACGGTAAGCGGATGAACGTAACCCAAATCTATACTTTCCTCGGTATGGAGCAGGCAGTGGTGTCGCAGCATTTGGCTATTTTGAAAGAAAAAGAGATCCTCGAAGTCAAGCGACAAGGGAAGCACTCCTACTATTTCCTCAAGCACCCACGAATTGTCGAGGTCATCAACCTCATGATCAACGGCGTTTAAGGGTTTTTTGACAAATCAAATCATCGATGTTCCTGTTGTACGAGACCCTGGAGGAATAATTTCGCCTCCGGACCTTTCATCAAGATCAGATCTAGCACTGAGAGACCTGGATAGAAGCCTTCATACACTTGCGCGTAAGGCTTGGAGTGAAACCACAATGGAAGCGGATCCATCGTACCTGAAAAGTCGGCACGGAGATCCCGATGGACTTGCTCTCCTTTCAGGTGATGTCCGCTCACAGGAAGAGTCGACGGAATACGCAGTATGTCGGCAATCAAAACATGAGAAGCCCGGTGCCAATCGAGCAAGTGCGCTGGCCGCTGTGCATACAGTCCGCGAATTGAATCTTCGTAGAATTCCAGAAAAGGTGAATGGCGGTAATAGTTCTGCCATGACCGAAAATGTTGCTCCGGCCAGTTTTCTTGGTAACTCACTCGTTTCTCTGCGATGGGACATTTGCTGCTGCGTCGCTCCACAGGAATTGTCAGCGCCAAGCAACCCCTGTCTGTGCGGAGCCAGGTCCGGCTCGACAACCGCTGTTTTTTGTACCAGTCCCACACTTCTACCACGGGGTGTTGTGCGTTCAACCATGCCGCATACCAAGGCACAGGGGCGAGGTAGCAGGCCGGAAAAATGTCTTGCCTACTGGGGAGATGATTGCCAGATAAGTGGAGGGAGAGGCTGTCACTCATGAAAGGAATTGATGCACAAAAGGTACTGAAAATTAAGTAAATTGATCAATTGATTTGAATTCGCCCCAGTTCCATCAGACGTCAGGCGGTTGATAAGGTCCATTTGCCGAATGGTTTTTTCCTTTGCCCAATGCTCAATTTTCTGAAAACATTCGCCTTCCTTCCGCATTTTCTTAGGAAATTTACTCCCATGATCAAGACGCTTTTCTCTCCCATCGCATTGATTGCCCTGATGTTGCTATCAGGACCGCTGGCTGCACAACCCCGGACGATTCAGTTTTTCATGGACATCTGTAGATTTCATGATGCCCGGGTCACCGAGCCGACAGCCGAGATTTACTTTTCGGTAGATGGCACCAGTGTCATACATGCCAAGCGAGCCGATGGAAAGTTTCATGCAGCCGTTAAAATCAATTGGTACCTTCAGAAAATCGAAGGATCAGATAGCATCGGTGTCGCCGGCGACAGCTTCATCCTCGACTGGCCAGAAGGAGATTTTCCAGATGACACCACCAGCGGTAAGTTGAGAAAACACCTCTTTTACTTCCAATACATTCAGCTACCGCCAGGAAGATATTACCTTCAAGCCATTGTGTCCGATGAAAACTCCTCAAGCACGCGGGCTGCCGCAGCGATACATGAGTTTGAGATGAGTCCACGCTCCAACAGTGACATCATGTTTAGCGATGTGAAGTGGGTGGCCTATCGCCAGACAGATGGCCCAGTGCGTAGTCGCCAAGATTTGTATCCTCTCGTATCCAATGACGCTTTCGTCAATCAGGATTCGATGGTCTTTTATCAAGAGATCTACAATATCAACAAGGTACAGGAAGGGAAAATCGTGATCCGTGCCAGGATTTATCAGGGTGAAAACATCCTCTACGCGTATGAAGCTTCGCAAGCCAAAGTCGCAGGGTCGATCAATGCATACTTGATGAGTATCCCGAAACTGGATAAGCTTCGATCAAATATTTACCATTTGGAAATTGAACTGCTCAATATGCGTAACGAGGTATTTTCTTCGTACCGGAAAAAATTCTATGTGTATAATTCTCGCTTAGAGCAAGATTTTGAAGCCATATCACAATCCACACGGGAGGCCGATTTGTTCAATGAATACAAAGAATCCGAGTTAGACTACTACCTCAGGACTCTGGCTTGGATTAGCACCAACCAGGAAAAGCAATTTATGCAGGTGCTCGAAAACTATGAGCAAAAGAAAAATTATCTCTATAGCTTCTGGGAGAAGAGGAAAAAATACCCCGATCAGCGGGTAGAAGCCCTGTGGCGCGGACACCTCGCTGCCTTAACGTATGTGAATCAGCAGTTTAAATCCTCCCTTCGTGAAGGCTGGATCACGGACCGCGGGCGTGTGTTCCTTAAATACGGCATTCCGAGCGACGTTGAGCGCCACCCATCTCATGCTGCTGAGGTACCTTGGGAAATGTGGCGCTACGATCGACTTGGCGCCCAGACAAACGTAATATTTGTTTTTTATGACCCGGACCTCGCTACGGAAGAGTACCCACTCCTTCACTCTGGCAAGTACGGAGAAATTTACAATCCCCGCTGGCAGGAGCAAATCGTGAATCGCAACCTTATCCATACGCCGAATGCGATCGATTTTGAGCAAAATCCCGCAGGGCGTCAATTGAATCAACGACTCATCCCTAACGATTGACAAGCTTCCAGAGGTTTCTCGTGCGCGTGCTGAGCATGGTGATCCATTGGCTCAGTCACTTGCCTTTTTCAGTGCTGCACGGCATGGCCACATTCACAGCCTGGATCCTACGCCAGCTGCTTCGCTACCGGAGGAAGGTGGTGGAAGACAATCTTCGGCAGTCTTTTCCTGAAGTAAGCCAGCAGGTGATTCAGCAATGGGTACGTGCCTATTACCGACATCTCGCCGACACCATTATCGAAACCATCAAGACCTCTTCCATGACCGAGGCAGAATTGCGTCGCCGCATCCGGGTCGAGGCAGTTGAATTGGGGCAATCGATTCATCAAGCCAAAAAGGGTGGGGTGATTTTCGGGACCCATTATGGCAACTTTGAATGGATGCTGCTACGACTCCGCGTCTGGCTCAAGGATCACGACATTCCTACCAAGGCGGTCTATGCTAAGCTCTCCAACCCGGTGATGGACCAAGTGGTGTATGATCTTCGCTCCAAATGGGACGTTGGGTTGATTCCAAAGCGAAAGGCGATGTATCGTGCATTGCAACTCATGAAAGAGGGCCATATGATGGGCATGATCGCCGATCAATCTCCGCCCAAAGACGTGCCCATGATGGTCTTCGATTTTCTGGGGAGGCCCACGCCCTGGATGCCAACTGTCGCCAAACTGGCGATTCGGGCTGGTGGTCCCATTCTCTTTGCCGATGTAGTTCGTGAAGAGAGAAGCAGCTATCGAATTGTGTTAATTCCGATTGAAGTGCCACGAGAAGGGTTGAGTGCAGATGAACAGACCGAATGGCTCACGCGAAAGGTCGCTGCACTGCTCGAATCGCGCATTCGTGATCAAGCTCCCTATTGGCTCTGGTCTCACCGACGTTGGAAGCGACTTCCCGCTTGATGTGTCGATGAATGGGTGAGCCCGTGGATGAATCCTTGCTTCGTTCTGGAAAATGAGCAGGGATTACCAGCCCATCGACAAGTCGAGTGGACTCTCTACACCAAGGGTCGTTTCGCAGAGAAATCCTTCTCCCATTACGAAGCCTGCCTGATGGCCAATCTCTCTTGCCCGCCCTTCGAGAAAGTGCCAAAATCCTTCGGAAGAAATGTAGGTTTGAGGCTCGTTGTTTTGGAGATGAGGGGCATAAAACTGCGAGGCAAAGGCCTGAATCGCTTGTTTTTTTTGATCCCAAAAGGGCGTGATATCCACCACGAAGCTCGGTTTGTGATAGTAGTCTTGAATGTAGTAAAACAGGCTTTTGGGCCGCCAGGCTTCCTGAGTCTCATCATCCAGCTCAGTCTCGATTTTTCGGAGACCTGCCAAAAATACCGCATCCCGCACCAGCTTGGACCCACGTCCGTGGTCTGGGTGACGGTCTTCGGGCACATTGGCGATCACTACCTCCGGGCGAAATTTGCGAATCATGCGAATCACGGCCATCTGATGAGCCTCGTCATGGGCAAAAAAACCGTCCCGAAATCCAAGGTTATGGCGCGCTGCCAACCCCATTACCTCTCCAGCAGCCAAGGCCTCTTCCATGCGAAGCTCGGGGGTGCCTCGCGATCCCAGCTCGCCACGTGTCAAGTCGATGATGCCAACTTTTTTGCCTTGTGCACTGAGCTTGCAAATTGTGCCCGAGCATCCCAACTCTGCGTCGTCGGGGTGGGCCGCAAATACCAGTAAATCGAGTTTCATAAGGGAGCCAGTTCGCTGCGTTATGGTTGAATCAAGAGGCGCTCCACAAAAACCTGTGGTTGACCATTGATTTCCCATTTGTGCTGCCAAACATACAACCCCGGCGTCAAATCTCCCGGTAGTTCGTAAGAATAAGGCGGAGTTACTCCTCGTTCCTTGACCCGATGGACGACTCTTCCTTGCAAGTCCAAGAGGCTTCCCACGTAATGCTGCAAAGGTGCTGCCCAAGTGATGGTAGCATTGGCACCAATAGATATGGGGTTTTGGAGTAGTCGCGGGCGACCCCCCTGCGTATGGTCTCGGTCGTCGAGATTGGCCAGGTTAGGCCCTCCTGTTTGTAGTTCGACACGGATCATTGGCACCCCGCCCAAGCGAGTATTTACCCAATTTCCTATAGAGTCCCAGTAGGTATATGCGTCACGGTCGTAACTTTTGTCAAATCCCACCCCGATGGGAATGTCGTCGAGTTGCTGAAACCCGAGCCAAAAACGCTGGGGCACCTCGGTAGGGGAAGCCAATGCCAGCCGCACAAATTCCCCTTCAGGTCCGTAGGTGACATTCATGTTCAGCACTTGCTCCAAAAAAAAGCTGTCCGGATGTGGGAAATCCCATAGCCGTAACCGAAACACTTTGTTTTCTAAGTAAGTCACCTTCCCATTCACTCCGTTGATGTGGAGTGATGGGGTAAAATACATCCACACGGCGGTGACGGTATCTTTTCTGGGAAGATCATAGCGCAAACCCAAACCCAAATTTTTGTTTAGTCCCAAGCTTGCGTCTGCCTCGCCATCGTCGTACGCGATGAGAGAGTCGATCCCGATAGGCACCACCAACGTGTCATTTCCCTCGAACCGATCGGAATGATTCACCAGATAATGACGCAGTTGCCAAGTGCCCGGCTCAGGAGGAGATTGCTGGGCGAAAGCGGGAATTGTGATCGGGGAAATCCCATTACCAGGAAGCGAAACAGAGACTTCTGCAAAGAAAGGCGAGACTGGAGTCGTATTTTCCTGAACCATCTCAGCATGGAGTGTCCCGGAGAAGGCCCCCTGTGCATTTTGTTTCACGTCAACGCCGTACGACACATGTTCGTTCATAGCGCCAGTGTATATTTTTCGAGGAAGAGAAAAATAGGGCTCTATGGGGCTTGTGACTAGCCGCAGCGGCCCCTGCTCATCCAGGCTGCTGACTCCACCTGGTAATTCTGGGCCTAAGAAAAGATAGTCAACCAACCACACATCAATCAGCCCGTTGAGCGACCCATTGGCTTCCAACACCAGTTGGGTGAGGGGAGAGAAATAAGGCGCTTGATCAAGCGGAATACTCAGCCAGGTAGATCCTCCTGGGAGCGAACCACTGAGTTTTGCAAGGACAAAAGTATCGCTGGGCGTGATCAGGTTGACTCGAAAAGTGTCGTTTGGTTCAGGCTTATCGCACAAGCCACCCGCTTCCACATATAGGTAAAGCCAAAAGTTGTCGGCAGGTCCAAGGGCAGAAAGGTCCAAAATGTGCGACACAAGGCGATCGGCTGGACCTGCTGCGGGAACCAGTGTCTCGTAAGGAATTCCACTCCGACGGAGGCCATCGAAGCGAAGGACACCCGGCGTAGGCAGGCGCAGCGCACTGTTTTGCACCACCCGAGGCACCCGAAAGTCAGCTTCTGGGATGAACCAGCGCGAGGTATCCGGAAGCGGATCTTCGCCAGAAAAGTCATCGAAAAAAGGGTTGTTGGCTGAAATCATCAGGGTGTCCGGGACATTGGCCCGGGGCAGAAGCATGGGCGGCTGCTCCAGCCTCACTTGGCGAATGCCTTCATCCGATAACAGCACAGGCTGGGCGAAGGCGCAGCAAGTGAACAACATGGGAAGAAAAAGCATGAATTCCTTCCAGCGCATTCGGGAAAGTAAAGAGAGAAAAGTAATCACAAGCGCAAGTTAGGGGAGTGGTGTTGGAAGAAAAATGCAATTCACCATTCCACTTTCTCCATTGCTACACCTACCGGTGGAAGAATTGTTAAGTGAGACTCTTGCTCTTTGAGGGTTGA
>DAITMB010000058.1:0-1977 GCA_036835375.1 Bacteroidota bacterium | reverse complement strand
CTCTTTGAGGGTTGAATACAGGTTTTGTGATTTTTACCATTAAGACAATGAGGGCACGAAGGGTCTTGGTCTGTGACACACCTTGTGAGGATTTCCCCTTAACGAGTTCTCGCACACCACAAAAGTTGCCGCTTCGACGAAGACATTATCGAAGAAGCTCAAAGGCATCGTTGAAAATCACCAGCAGCATCAATCCAAGGATAAACACCATGCCGATCTGCTGCGCGATGATGCGCACTTTGGGGGAAGGCTCCCGGCGTGTGATGCCTTCGATAAGGAGGAAGACTACGTGTCCACCATCAAGAGCAGGAATAGGTAGAATGTTGACGAAGGCCAGGATCATGCTCAGCATCGCCGTGAGGCGTAGGAATCCTTTGAGCCCACCCACTAGCGAAGCTTGGCGATAGACACTCGCGATCTGAATGGGGCCCATGACAGACTTGGAGGCATCAACGTCCTTGCGGAAAAGCCGCTTGATTCCTTGGACGTTGGTCACAAGTACAGCAAATCCCTCTGCAGTTCCTTTAGCGATGGCTTGCCCCAGCCCATAGCGAAGGGTATCTTGGCGAAAAAAAGTATCATCCGGATTGACCCCGATTTTCCCCGCGCTGTCTGTGAGAAAGCTGAAAGAAAGCGTATCAGCGTTTCTGAGTACTGTCACATCAATAGCCGCCAGCTTTTTAGCAGAAAGATACATACGCAGGTCGCTGAAGAGGCGAATGTCTTGACTATCAATCCGAATGATCTGGTCACCTGACTGAATCCCCACAGCATGTGCCGGAGTCGCCTTGATAGCACGCGCAGTCGCGCTTTCTCTGATCGAGTCCACCACTGTCACTCTCGCCGGCATGTCTGGCGCAAATAGATACGGAGAAACGCTGTCGTGATTGAAGTAATTTTGAACGTTTTCAGGGACTTCGAGCCGCATCAACTGGCCATTCCGCTTGACCTCGTAGTAGGCACCGTCATCGACCAACATGCTTTGGTTGAGGTATTCGTTGAAGTAGGCGAAGGATTGACCTTTGAATGAGACGAGTGAGTCACCCGTCTTAAATCCAAGTAATTCGCCCAAGGTATTGTTGCCTTCGAGGACTTCGATGCCGTAAGACGCTTCAGAAGCCGGGAGCTTCACATCAGGATAGGCCAGCTTGAGCCCTGTCAAAATCACGACCCCCAAAATCACGTTCATCGTCACGCCGCCCAGCATCACAATGAGGCGTTGCCAGACGGGCTTGGCCCGAAATTCGTATGGCTCAGGCGCTTTGTTGAGGTGATCAGTATCGAGAGATTCATCGATAATCCCGGATATTTTTACATAGCCACCCAGCGGAGTAGCACCGATTTGATACTCTGTGTCTCCTTTTGTGAAGCTGAAAAGCTTGGGGGGAAAACCGATGGAAAAGGCTTCTACTCTCATCCCAAATGCTTTTGCACTCAGGAAGTGGCCCAGTTCGTGAACCGTCACGAGAATGGTGATGCCAATCAGTACCAGTCCAATGGCTGTCAGAATTTCGATGACGGTGCTGAGCTTCCCGGTCAACTGACCGATGAGGAGGGCGAGCAGGACCGTGCCGGCGATGATGCCGAGGCGCAGAAAGCTCTTGTTTCGTTGTGAACTCATTCGATGAAGTGGGATCTGTGAATGGACAAAGGTACTACTTGGACCCTAAGTAACATGCAAAAAATATGTCTTGCGATCTTTACTTGTTCTTTGGTTTTGTCCTTTACAAAAAATAAAGCTGGCGAAATGTTTTTGTAGTAGGCGAATACCTTATGATGAGTCAAAAAAAACACATCATGGCAATCTCATGCATCGCATAGGTCCGCGGCGGGAGCGAAGAATCTACTAGTGCTTTCGGAACCAATTTCTTTACCATTTAAACTTGCCCTTTTTCCGCGGTACTGCGTCAGAAAGGTCTCAAATAGCTCGCTATGCTCGGCCTTTCTTCCTTTTCCCACGAAACAATGGCTGCGTTT
>DAITMB010000057.1:0-30948 GCA_036835375.1 Bacteroidota bacterium | reverse complement strand
ATTTTTATGAGCCATTTGTGTTCACCCATCAGGGAGCGAGCTGGGTAGCGCCTTCGATGGTACCACTGGCAAATGTGCCCTTTCCGTATCAGACCAGCACCATGCCACCTGTTCCACCTTCCTTGGCAGGTAGCTGGATCGGTAATGCCCTATTGAATTATGAAGTAGATGGCACGGTTCAAAAGGTGCAAGAACTACTTGATATCGCCTTGCAGTTTCAGCAGACGAGGAATGTGCCCATTTTTTGCGGCGAATTCGGCGTGTATATTCCCAATAGTCAGGATCCCGACCGGGTAGCCTGGTACGACGCTGTGCGCTCCTACATGGATCATCATGACATTGCTTGGACCATGTGGGATTACCACGGTGGTTTTGGGCTGTACAAGCAGGGGGGAAACGACTTATTTGATCACGATCTCAACACGGCGTTGGTCGCAGCGCTTGGGCTGCAAGTGCCTCCTCAAAGCCCCTATGTGAAATCCCCGGATCAGGTGGGACGCGTCCTCTACAGTGACTTTTTGGGTGCAGGCGTGCATGAATCCAGCTATGGTAGCGGGAGATTGGATTATTATTCCGACGAACAACCCAACGATGGTGAATATTGTATCAAGTGGGAGAATGCGAGTCAATACGAGTACATTGGACTAGACTTTATTCCGAACCGTGATCTCAGCTTCCTGGTAAGCGAAGGCTACGCGCTGGATCTGATGGTTCGAGGAGACCTCCCGGGCACGACGTTCGACATTCGGTTCATCGACACCAAAACCACTGACCCCAACGATCATCCATGGCGTATGCGCCACACCATCGCTCCTACAGACCTGAGCTGGGATCGTCGTTGGCATCATTTGCACCTCCCCTTGAGCAGTTTCGTGGAGCACGGCGCCTGGGACAACAATACCTGGCACCAGCCCGAAGGAAAATTTGACTGGGCAGACGTGGACAGGCTCGAAATCGTTGCTGAGCACCAATCACTTGCGGGCGCTACGATCTGGTTTGACCAGATTGTCCTTACCGACCAGGATACTGCCGTGATCAAAGACAGCTCTGCCGTCACAAGCTCTCTCGCAGCACGCCAGTTTCCTGCCAAGATCAAAGCATTTCCGAATCCTTTTTCCGAACACCTCAGCCTCCTCTGCGAATTGCCTGGCACTATCGACTGCCGTGTCCTGAACTTTTTAGGGCAAGAAATACTTCATTTTCCGCTAATCGGTAGCATAGTACTCTCTACAGCCGAATGGCCCGCTGGCGTGTACTTTGTTGATCTTTCACAGCAGGGCGCTTCAGTTGGACGAAGATTGGTACTAAAACAATAAATTGATTGTAATGAGCACATATCTCACCTGACTACTTCGCCATTCTAGTAGCTCGCAGTGGGTGATCAAACGCAAAACCCTCCCATGATGACAAGGGAGGGTTTTCATTTTTATGAAGCATTTTTAGATGAAACGCCTGCTGAAAATTTCTCACATGATATTCAGGAAATGGCTCGGCCTCATGTGAACCTACCATTCACTGTATCGGAGCAATGTTAAGCTTGCGACTTGTGCCATCGCTGGCGTGGAGAGTGACTTCGGTCACGTCATTCGGCACAAAAAGGCTGCGGCTCGACTGAGAGAGGTAACCAGCACCATGATAGAACTCAACACGCCGATTACGGCCTGGTGCTACTTGCAGCGTAGCGGCTACAATGTTTGGTTCGATGGGCAGTCGCGTGCCTACAGGAGATTCTTTAGGTGAAAAAGCGAGGAGCTTTCCTTTGTTCTGTGTAGCGAGAAACACATCGCGGGTCGGCATCGCCAGTCTCACCAAGCCCTTTGCATCGCCAGGCACCCGAAACCCAGCTTGAGCCAATGGCACTGGTGTAAATCCCCCCATGCCGTCTCCCAGCAACACCAAACCTTGAAGTGCATCATGCTGCCCCGCGAACACTTCATTCCCATATTCATTTCCCACCAACAGCACATCGAGGTGACCATCTCCATTCACATCGTATGGTACGATGCCCTTGATCGGTGCTACCTGGGCCATCATGGGCAAAGGAATGACGCGAAAGGTGCCATCTCCCAGATTTTGTAAATAGGCACTTTGCATGAAATTCGCTTTGAGCACGAGCGCATTTGCACGCTCTTCCTCCGTGAGGACCGAGTCCATTGTCGCGAACCCAAACTGCCGGAAACTGGAAAATCGCTTGCGAAAAATGGGGCTTTGTTTGGAAAGATCGTCCCAAAAATGAACCGGACACAACGCAAGGCTGTCGTTTTCCATCAGTGCATAGCAGGCTAAAATCGGATCAATGTCTTGGTTTCCGTCAAAATCCCCAGCGAAGACTGTCAAGGGATGTTCCAGCCCAATGTGATAGCGGTGATTCATTCCCAGGTTCCCTACCACATAGTCAATGTCGCCGTCGTTATCAAAATCGGCTCCGACAATGCTATTCCACCAGCCGCTGTACCGCTCCAAACCTGTGGAAGCCTGCGCCACAAGGCGGGAACCCGTGTTTCGAAACACTTGGACCGCCATGAAATCTCCTACCACGAGCAGGTCAGGTTTCCCGTCGAGGTCATAGTCGGTCCATATCGCATCGGTCACCATGCCCAATTCGGATAGGCTTGGACACCAAGCTGCCGTAACATCCACGAATTTTCCTCCTTGATTTTCCAGTAAAAAGCTGGCCGCTGGCAGCGGATAGGATTTCGGGGTGACTCTTCCGCCAATGAAGAGGTCGAGATCGCCGTCCTGGTCCATATCAATCGCACGCACACAAGAGCCACTGCTGCGAATTGGCGGCAAAGCATCGGACTCGAGGCGGAAATTTCCGCGTCCATCATTTCGCAAAAGCCGATCCTGATAATGTTCGCTGCCCGCTGGGTAGTGATATCCGCCGGCCACAAGGTACAGGTCAAGGTCGCCGTCCCCATCAACATCCAGAAGCAGCACCCCTGAAAATGACTGGGCTACGTCACCTGGGAGCGTGATCTTTCGCTGATCAAATCGCCCGTCAAATCGCTGAAGGAAAAGTGTTGGTGATTCGTTGGCGTGGCTGCCGATACAAAAATCTTCCAAGCCATCTCCATTCACGTCGCCGACTGCAATGGCGGGATTGTTTTGAGAAAATTTGTGAGGCAGGGTCCGCTGATAATTGTAGTCAACGATGTCATAAGGGGGCTGAACAAAATCGAGCCCAAGGCGCGCGGTGATCTCCTCCAACAACATGGGCTGCAAAGGCTCTGGTTTGGGACTGGGTGCAGTAGCATCGGTTCGGTGAGAGAGCTGGAGCACTTGCCCGGCAGCTATTTGGTATCGAAGGGTCTGCTGCCCGTCAGGCCAGATCACTTCTAAGCTGTCCACTTCCTCCACCTTTCCCAGCCCAAAGTGAAGGGTCTCTTCTACACTGGAAATATATCCTCGATAGGGACTAGCCTCCCGTATCTGAGTCTGGCCATCGCCATACCACACCTTTATCTTGGATCCAACTGCTTGTGGATTGCCCGCAGGCCCCGCAAGCTTCACCCGCAAATAGTGCGGGGCAGAGGCCGTGTCCGAAGTAGAGTAGAGTTGATTTTCAAATACAAATGCTTCGTGGTCAATATTATTCACCACATAATCAAGGTCTCCATCATTGTCGAGGTCCACATACACGGCTCCATTAGAAAAGGAGGGCATATCGAAGCCCCACTCGCTGGTCACATCGGTAAACGTGAGGTCACCATTGTTTCGATACACATAGTTGGAGACTTTTACAGAGGGGATTTCATCGATCAAATAGGCTACTGTTGCAAAAGATCCCACTTCGGTACGATAGTTCACAAAGTCGCGATCGGTGATGTCTTTCGGGAAACCGTTGGTCACAAGGAGGTCTAGAAACCCGTCATTGTCGAGGTCAGCGAAGAGGGGCGACCAACTCCACTCGGTCTCCTGCACCCCAGCCAACTGGCCAATTTCACTGAAGGTGCCATCGCCATTGTTGAGTTGCAACATGTTGCGGGTGTACTGGTGTGCGTACCCGAAGCGCTTGTCATTGATGTAGTTGATGTAGCCTGCGTCGCCGGAAATAGTCTTTTTGCGCAGGTTTCGCTCGGGAAGCATATCCAGCGTAATGATATCGAGATAACCGTCATTATTGATATCGGCAATGTCGTTGCCCATCGAAAACTTAGACTGATGCCAAATCATGCTGTCGATTTCGTTGACAAATTTGCCTTCCCGATTGATGTATAAGACATCGTTGGTGAGATAGTCATTACCAATGTAAAGATCTGGCCAACCGTCTTGGTTTACATCAAACACTGCTATACCCAAACCATAGCCCTCATGGACAATCCCGGCTTCGAGGGTGACGTCGGTAAATGTCCCATTGCCATTGTTCCGGAGAAGCTTATCGTTGTTGATGGCAGACCCATCGTCGATTTTGGGGCGATACACCACAGGTACACCATACTGCTTTCGGTTAGTGAGTAGGTAAAGGTCCAGATCGCCGTCGCGATCATAATCAAAAAATACTGCGTTGGCAGTGAAGCCGTCATCGTCAATCCCATACTTGGCAGCCTGCTCTTCAAATCGTGGATTGCCATCCTCATCGAGTCCCTGGTGCACAAACAAGAGATTACGCCGATCCTCATCGCGGGCCTTGATCGTGGCACACACATAGATATCAGGCCAACCGTCATCGTTGATATCGACGATCGCAACGCCCGACTTCCAACGATCTTCCCCGCCGATCCCAGCTACCTCGGTCACGTCGTGAAAATGAAGATCGCCCTGATTGAGATAAAGGCGATTGCTTCCCATGTTGGAGGTAAAAAAAAGATCTGGCAGCCCGTCTTGGTTAAAATCAGCTACCCCGATTCCTCCTCCATTGTAGAGGTATTCAAGTTTTACGATGTTGTTATTTTCGTCCTCAACAATTTCGTTTATAAAATGAATTCCTGAATGGGAGGGGTCAACCAAGCGAAAAAGTGTGGGAGCTGTAGGCTCACAGCCAATCAAGAGCACCAAAACAAGCCAAGATAAGGGGCGGAGTCCGGAGCGAGGGGTAGTGAAACGCATGAAGGAAAAGGTTGAAAATGAAGAGACCACCGTAAGGAAATGCTTCGGTGGTCTCTTTCTGTACAAGATGTTGGTCAGGGTTAGAAACCAGGAGTTTGCTGGATGTTTTGCACGCCATTGACCGTGCTCTGTGTGATCACAAACTCAGGAACGGGCACATACTTGTGGCGAGCGGTAAAGGTAGCACCTGCCAAATGCTGGCGCTTCGCCTGCTCCTTCTGCAAGTAGGCATTCATGTGGTCTGCGATGCTGAAGGGTAGTTGAGTCCTTCCAGCTGCAGTCGCATCGTCCCAGCGTACGAGGTCGTAAAAACGCTGTCCTTCCATTCCAAACTCTAGTTTCCGCTCGAAACGGATGGCTTTGATCGCCTCAGCTGCGCTTCCAAAGCTCGCGTAGGTGCTGATCACATAATTGGCAGCAGGGTCTCCACCCGCAGTCTTTACGAAACCGTCAGGGTTTGAAGCACGCGTACGAATCCGGTTGACCAATTCAGTAGCAGCTCCCAAGTTACCAAGCTCGGCTTCTGTTTCTGCGGCCCAGAGAATCACATCAGCAAAGCGGATGATGTGCACGTTGAGCGCACTCAGAGTAAAGCCCCAGTCATAGAGTCCACCGCGATTGTTTGCGAAGTCAGCCACTTTAGGCACGTTCTTGATAGGAGAGAATGGTCCTCCGTTGACTGTTTGGCGAATCCAGTTGTTTCCTGGGTGAAGTCCCCAATCGAGGTAAGGAATTCCTCTACGTCCTACTGTCCAGTCGAGGCGTGGGTCAACTGTCCCGTCATATGGCTCAAATGGATCTGCAGAAGCAAGTCCTTCGTCATTCTTGACGTCTTCATCGTTGAAGGTATCCAACAGTGGCAGACCATTCGCATCGGTCTTGAAGGAGTTTACGAGGCTTTGCGTAGGCTGGTAGAATCCGCAGCAACTTGTGATTGCCGCACTTCCGTGTGGCATGTTGAGGGTATTCTCGTAGTTACCATTGGAGATGTCTCCTGCAGTGCTTGCTTCGTAGGCAAAGATCGACTCTGGGTTCCCGGCTTCGGACACTACGTCAAAGTTGTCGTGGTATTCCGCTGTGAGGGCATAAGGAGTACCAGCTGATGTGACACCTTGGCTGAGAATCTCATCCAAGATGGGCTTAGCTTCTGCCCACTTGGCTTGGTACACATACGTTTTGGCGAGATAGGCAGCAGCAGCCCACTTGTTAGCACGTCCAGCAGCTCCTTGTACCGCAGGAAGGTTGTCGTAAGCAAACTGGAAGTCAGCTTCAATCTGTGGCCAAATGTCAGCTTCGTTTGTCACAGCAGCAAAGTCAACGACGTTTTCATCCACGTACGGAGCTTTCAAGAAGTTCTTTCTAGCCTCGAAGTGGAAGTGGCCGCGAAGGAAGCGGGCTTCTCCTCTGATTCGTGCGGCATCGCTTTCAGAAACGTCTTCGGCCAAAGCAAGTGTCCGGAGGGTTTCGTTGGCTTTACCGATGCCGTCGTAGGATCCATTCCATTTGTTGAGTAGGTAGGGATTACTTGGCTGAACCTCGAAGCGCTCGATGGGATTGATGTCCACCCCATCATTAGGTTCGCTTCCTTTGTAGGAGTCATCTGAGCGCACACTACCCCAAATCCAGTTGGAAGCACCTCCGTTCTGGTTGAAGTTGTTGTTGTCCCAGCTCTCGAACCATGAACCATCAAGGGCGGCGTAGCTGGCGATCAACATTCCTTCTACCCCTTTCAAGTTAGCGAGGGCATTAGCAGAATAAGCGCCGAGTGGTGGAAGGTCAAGGAAGTCGTCACTACAGGACACCATCCATATCAGACCAACCGATAAAAACGTTGCGAGAATTTTCTTTTGCATAGCAATAATCTTTTTTGGAGTCTTTAAAAGTACTAAAAAGTGAGCGTTGCTCCAACTAAGAACTGACGAGTGTTCGGATAGTTTGTTTGGTCGACGCCCATTAGCAAATCACTTCCCTGAATGTTGATATCGGGGTCAGCACCCTGATAGCTAGTGATGGTGAAGAGGTTCTGCCCTTGGACGTAGAAGCGCGTGCGATTGAGACCGATGCCATTTCCAATGCCGCTAGGCAGGGTGTAGCCGAGCTGCACCGTACGTGCGCGGAAGAAGGAACCGTCTTCTACATAGTAGTCGTTTGATGTACTGCTGGTGAAAGAAGTGTATCCGTTTTCTGTACCAGGAGCCAGACGGGGCAGCACAGCTTCGCTGTTGTCAGCGCCTGGCATCCATCCGTTTTCTAGCACGCGAGGACTCACACCGCCTACGAACACGCGCATGTCCGTGAAGTACTTCGTGTAGTTATAAAGATCATTACCGTAGTTCCAGACAAAGAAACTATTGAAGTCAAAATTCTTATACTGGAAAGCAATGTTGAATCCTGCAATGAAATCCGGGTGAGGGTTACCGATGAAAGTTCTGTCCTCATCGGTGATAACACCGTCGCCATTAAGATCCTCGTAACGCCAGCCTCCGATCACAGCACCGTCTTGCTGAAGCGCATCAATGTCTTCTTGATTCTCAAAGAAGCCGTCAATTTTGTATCCGTAGAAGGACGCGATTGGGTGACCAGCTTGTGTGCGAGACACATTGTTCAGACGAGAAGCGTTCTGAGCGAAAAAAGTCTCTGGATTGCCATCGATGTCAATGACCTCGTTGGTGTAGCGGGTGAAGGTCACCGTGACGTCGTATCTGAAGTCGTTTCCGATCAATCCGCGATTCGTCACATTGAAGTCGAAACCTCTATTGCGCATCTGTCCGATGTTGATGAATGGCTGGCCTACAATGGGCTCCAATCCATTTCGGATACGGCGAACGAGAAGGTCGTTCGTGTTATTATTGAACCAGTTGAAAGACACGTCCCAGCTGTAGTTCAAGAAGCTAGCATCAAAGCCGATGTTGGTTGTTTCGGAAGTTTCCCATCTCGTAGCGGAGCTACCGACACTACGAGCTGCATATCCAGGAACGAGGCTGGTCTGGCTCCGATTGATATCGTAATCAGTTACCCCGATCGAGTTGAAGAAGAGCGAGTACTGGTTGTTCGCATCTACGACACGCTCACTTCCCATCTGGCCCCAGCCACCACGAAGCTTCAAATCATTCAGCCAAGCGATATCGGATAGACCTCCAAGCTGAGAGAGTCGCAATCCAAGACCAAAGGCTGGAAATACACCATAACGATTTTCAATACCGAACTTAGAAGATCCGTCGCGACGAACCGTGGCATTGAACAAAATCATGTTGTCGAAGCTGTAGTCGAAACGACCAAAGACAGAAGCCAGTGACTGGCGGAAGTTGGTACTGTTCACAACAGGCAGCGTGGCAAGGTCAGTGTTGAGGGTGATGAAGAGGGGGTCTTCGAAGTCAAATGTGTTGGTGTTTACAAAGATTCCATCACCGAACCCTTTGACAGCCTCAGTTCCTAAGAGAATTCCTGTTTGATGACGACCAAATTCCTTGGAGTAGCGCGCAGTGTTTGTCCATGTCCAGAAAGTATTGAATGTGTTGGATTGCTGCAGACCGATCGTTCCCACATTCTCCGCACGTTCGTAAGTCGTATAGACGTAGGTTTTGTTGAAAAAACTACCGTGGTCTATACCAAAGGAAGAACGAAACACCAAGCCTGGAATGGGCTCTAATTCAGCGAATGCGTTTCCAAAGATTTTCCAGTTGTTTTGGATGTTGTCGCGCTGACGTGCAAGCTGCGCCACAGGGTTGGTTCCGTTTCCGGATTCACCTACACCGTTACCACCCCATCCACCACCAATGTCTTGAACGGGGATGTATGGGACCATCCGGAAAGATTGAGCCCATGCTCCACCTTCTCCTACGTTGCCGCCGTTGAGGAAGTCCTCATTGATGATCTGGAAGTTCTCCCCCACTCTGAACCAGTCTGTTGGCTTGAATGTGGTGTTCAATCGAACAGAAAAACGCTCATATCCAGTTTCGACCAACGCACCTTCTTGGTTGAAGTAGTTGAGGCCCACTGAATAACTCGCTGATTTGGATCCTCCGGTGGCGGTCAGCTGATGGCTTTGGATCACACCATTTCTTGTGATTTCATCGAACCAGTTGGTGCCTTGTCGTGCTGTTTCCAAGATCTGATACACATTGCTCCGATCATCAATCTCATATAGTTCGGGATTTGCACGTGGATCACTTGCAGAAACGCCGCCACGGAAATTCTGGCTGACGATGATCCTGTCTGGAACGGTCGCTGTACCCAACGCACCAAAGACTGGGTGTACAAAGGAGGGATCTTGGCTCCGCTTGAGGTACTCAAGGTAGCCATCTGTGTCGAGCAATTCTGGGAACACGTTTCGTGGAATGGTCTGAGTACCGATATACCCATCGTAAGTCACACTTGACTCCCCTGGCTTGCCTTGCTTGGTGGTAATGATGATCACCCCCTGTGCAGCACGTGCTCCGTAGATCGAAGCCGAAGTTGCATCTTTGAGGACCTGAATCGACTCAATGTCTTGTGGGTTGACTTTCGAGGCATCTCCTGTAGGAACCCCATCAATCACATAGAGGGGGTCGCTGTTACCAAACGAAGTAAAGCCGCGAACGCGCACCTTGGCTCCTGCTCCCGGTTGGCCTCCACCTGAAACCACTACCCCAGCAGCACGACCTTGCAGTGCAGAGGTGAGGTTACCAGCAGGCGTGGTGAGCATGTCTTTGGTATTGACCACGGACACCGAACCGATAATATCGGCTTTTCGCTCACTCGTGTACCCTGTCACAAGAATCTCATCCAGCGTGGATGCGCTTGGCTCCATTTCGATGTCAATCCTTGTGCGCCCAGCAACTTCTACATCAAGCGAGAAGTAGCCCATGTAGGAAAAGCTTAACGTAACGTTTCCACTGGGGACTGTAATAGAGTAAGCTCCCCCTTCTCCTGCAATGGCGCCTCGGTTGGTGCCATTCACACGCACGGTGGCGCCAATGAGACCTTCCCCATTTTCATCTGTGACCGTCCCAGACACTTGTTGCTCTTGGGCGGCGAGCTGTGTCAACCCTAGCCCAAGGGCCAGCATTGTCACAAACATTCGGTTAAGTAATCGCTTCATCATTTTTTTTAATGAGTTCTTAAGGAGTAGACTAAAGCAAAGGACTAGTAGGCCTTTTTATGAATGTAGAGTAATAATAGACCTTCTGCGCGAGCATCTTTTGGACATCACCCTTATGCCACAGGACAGTCTATCACGGTCATAAGTCGCTTACTTTCATTACTGAATGGGCTTTCTTATGGCTTATTGCCAGCCCCATGCTCTCTTTGCATCCTTTGTTTACGGCCTTGATCCTGTTATTATGCACCCGCACGAACGTATCCTGCTCCATCCTTTTTCTTCGTGATTCAAGCTTCAGGGCTTCTTTTAAGACTTGCTTCAAATATCCTTTCTCGCTTCATGCAACGCCTAACATAGAAAAGCCGGGCAGCAAATTCACACTTGCGATGCCCGGCAACTTTCCTGTATGTTGTCAGCTACAGACGTTGAGTCTTCGTGGTTTTTCTTACTAAAAATAGCTCATCACTCCCTCTATCCCCCTCTTTTCATCCTGTAAATAAGGAACGTTATCCATTCCAGGTTCCCATTTTTCCAGATTGATAATCGCGATAAGCCTGGTATAGTTCTTCTTCCGAATTCACCACAAAAGGCCCCCTCGCCACAATCGGCTCATAGAAAGGCGTCCCATGTCCAAATATCAACAGGGTCTCTTCTTCGGCTATGAGTTCAATCCTGCTACCTTCCATGTCAAATGCTACGAGCTGATGCGTTGCTGCCAAGGTGCCATTCACTGACACGCTTCCTCGCACCACATAGAATAACAATTGATCCGTATCAGGAACATCGTAGGTCAATCGACCGCCCTCGGCGAGGTCAATGCTCGTCATCGTAAGGCCCGCAAGCGATTGAATCGGTCCTTTCACCCCGCGCCATTCACCGGACACAAGGTGGATTTGCACGCGGCCTTCATCTTCGGAAAGGTGGACAAGTTCTTCTCCTGCTAGGCCCAGGTAGCCAGGATCGGCCATTTTGTGTTTCGCTGGTAAATTTAACCACAGCTGGATCACCTCCACTTCCCCACCATCCCGCTTGAATTCTTCGGAGGAAATCTCCGAATGGATCAGCCCGCGCCCAGCGGTCATCCATTGAATCCCGCCTTCTTGAATCACACTCTTGGCCCCACTGGAGTCCCAGTGCATCAAATCGCCCTTGAGGACATAGGTCAATGTCTCGAATCCTCGGTGCGGATGCGGCCCGAAGGGTAAGCCTCGGTTGCCGGGAGGATATACCTGCGGCCCGTGGTGATTCAAAAATAAAAAGGGGTCTAAATGCTCAATCTCCCGCGTAGGCATGGCTCGATAGGTGATCAAGTCGGCAATGGGTTCATAGACGGCACCGTGAAGCGCAAGAATAGATTTCATAAGGATCATTGGTTGATTGAGGTTTTACGCGAGACAAATATAGATGTTTAAACACCGATAATGGCGTTGCTGTTTTGATATCCAGGCGCTCTTGTCGTCGGAAAGCTCAATCTCGTGATTTTTGAAACGGGGGGAAATGTTTAGGCCGTGATTCGTCCCGGATAGTTTTCGCCTGATTCCTGCCTCATACTCCTTGATTTTCACTAATAATTTTCCTAAAATTGTATGCTTGCATAACAAATTGGCAGAGCTTTTGGCTTCTTCCCTCATCCTTCACCTTCCGACGTGAAACTTCAAGAAAAAAAACGCGCCATCGACTTCGACATTAAAGTCGCCTGGCTGGCCATTTCCCGCATGTACAACAGCAAAGCGGCAGAGCATGGTATCACCACGAATATTGGATTTGTGCTCCTTCACATCGACGAGAAGAATGGAACGCCTGCCACGAAAATCGCCCCCCTTCTCGGCATGGAGCCGCGGAGTTTGACCCGGATGCTTTCGCGCTTGGAGGAAAAAGGGTTGATCTACAGGCAGGCAGACCCGCATGACCGCCGGGTGGTGCGAATCTTTCTCACCCCGCTTGGCGAGCAAGCCAAAGCGACATCCAAGGAAGTAGTGATTAATTTCAACAAGGCCCTCTATCAACACATCCCCGCCGAAGAGCTCGACACATTTTTTCGGGTGATGGGACAAATACATGAAGTAATTAATTTTTATGACCATGCAGGTAGCTGAACAGACTCGCACCACTACTCGCTGGCATCGCAACATCAAGAAAGTTGCGGTGCTAGGATCGGGCGTCATGGGGTCGCGCATCGCTTGCCACTTTGCCAATGTTGGCGTGGAAGTGCTGCTGCTCGACATCGTGCCTCGAGAACTCACATCCAAGGAGCAGGCTGCCGGCCTCTCCTTCTCTCATCCCCGCGTACGCAATCGCCTCGTCAACGATGCCTTGCAAGCTGCCATCAAAGGCAAGCCAGCAGCGATGTACGAAGCCAGCGTGGCAAAGCGCATTACGACTGGCAATTTTGACGACGACATGCCTAAGATTGCCGATTGCGATTGGATCATTGAAGTCGTCGTCGAGCGCCTGGACATCAAGCAGCAGATTTTTGAAAAAGTGGATGCCCTGCGAAAACCCGGGACCATCGTCACCACCAATACCTCCGGCATTCCCATCCACATGATTGCCAAAGGAAGGAGCGAAGACTTCAAAAAGCATTTTTGTGGGACGCACTTCTTCAATCCCCCCCGCTATCTTCGCCTGCTCGAAATCATCCCTGGCGCAGAAACAGATCCGGGTCTCGTGCAATTTCTCCTACACTACGGCGATCTTTTTCTCGGAAAAGAAACCGTGGAAGCCAAAGATAGTCCTGCTTTTATCGCCAACCGCGTGGGGGTTTACTCTATCTCAAAGATCTTCCAGCTCATGGGCCAGCTCGATCTCACTATTGAAGATGTGGATCGCCTCACAGGACCTGCTACTGGCAAGCCCAAGACCGGAACATTCCGACTCTCCGACCTCATTGGCCTTGATACTACTGTACACGTCATCAACGGCATTCGCAACAACTGTCCCAACGACGAGCAAATCGACCTCTTTCAAGTCCCTGCTTTTGCCCAGACCATGGTGGACAACAAGTGGCTCGGCGATAAGACCGGGCAAGGATTTTATAAAAAGTCCACCGACGCCAGTGGCAACCGCACGATTCTGTCTCTCGATCTGAAGACCCTCGAATATCGGGACAAGGCCAAGGTGGGTATTCCCAGCTTAGACCAAGTCAAAAATTCCTCCAGCCTGCCTAAGCGCATGAAGGCCCTCTTCGCCGCTGAAGACATCGGCGGGGAATTCACTCGCAAAAGCAATCTCGGTCTATGGGCGTATTGCTCCAACCGACTCCCAGAAATCGCCGATCACCTCTACCAAATCGACGATGCCATGGCCGCTGGCTTTGGATGGGAAAAAGGTCCATTTGCGCTCTGGGATATGGTGGGTCTCCAATCCACCCTGCCTCACTTTGAGGGAGAAGGTCTCACCCTCGCGCCCTGGGTACACGAAATGCTCGAAGCTGGACATAAAACCTTTTACAAGGTAGAGGCTGGTGTCCCGCACTACTACGACATCGCAACCAAATCTTATTTGTCCATTTCTGGAAAGGAGTCGCTGATCATTCTGGATAATATTCGCGAGGAAAAGAAAATCTGGGGCAACAGCGACGCTTCCGTGATCGACCTGGGAGAGGGGGTGCTCAATGTAGAGTTTCATTCTAAGATGAACACCATTGGCGAGGGGGTGCTCAAGGCCATTCACTACGGCATCGACTATGCCGAGGAGCATGGCTACAACGGGGTGGTGATCGCCAACGAAGGCGAAAACTTCTCTGTGGGTGCCAACCTTATGCTTGTTCTCATGATGGCGGCCCAGGGTGAATGGGAAGAACTAAACGTGGCGGTGAAGACCTTCCAGAATACTTCTATGCGAATTCGCACTTCGGCTGTGCCTGTGGTGGTGGCTCCTCACGCCATGGCGCTTGGCGGCGGCTGCGAGTTCACCCTCCATGCCGATGTGGCTGTGCTCTCCGCTGAGACCTACATCGGTCTGGTTGAGGTGGGGGTGGGTCTGATTCCGGGCGGGGGCGGCACCAAGGAGTTTGCGATGCGCGCTGCCGATCGTTACTCCATGCCAGGTGCGTCTGGTTCCGGTGTGATTCAGGATTACCTGATGAACATTGCCACGGCCAAGGTGGCGACTTCTGCACACGAGGCCCGTGCGATGGACATCATTCGCAACACCGATCGCATTGTGATCAACAAAGCGCATCGGATCAAGGAGGCCAAAGAAGCGGTGCTCCAAATGGCCCAAGATGGCTACACCCCGGCGGCCGCTCGTACGGACATTCCTGTGCTGGGACGGAATACGCTTTCCACTCTCTACGCCGGCATCGCCGGGATGCAATTTGGCCACTACGCTTCCTCCCACGATGCCAAAATCGCCCGAAAAGTGGCCTTTGTGCTCTGCGGCGGCGACCTCAGCGGTGAAAACCTCCTCGTCTCCGAGCAATATCTCCTCGACATTGAGCGCGAAGCTTTCCTCAGCCTTTGCGGCGAGCGCAAAACCCAGGAGCGCATTCAGCACATGCTACAGACGGGGAAGCCGCTGAGGAATTAGAGGGTGAGAGGTGTGAGAGGCGAGAGTTTGAGAGGCGAGACTTGGAGATAGGAGACAAGAATACTGATCAGGAAATGACGGTGAATGCGCTCCTCCTTCAGTCTTAACCTTTTTGAACTTTCTGCCATAGAATTCGAGAGATGAAACACAATTTTGAAAGGCTGGATTGTTGGCAAAAAGCCAGGCGTTTGGTGAAGGAAATTTATCTTTTGACTGCGTCATTTCCCCAAGATGAAAAATTTGGTCTCATATCTCAGTTGAGAAGGGCTTCTGTCTCGATTTCTTCCAACATCGGCGAAGGTTGTGGGCAAGGAACCGACAAAGCATTATCACACTATTTGGCTGTAGCATTAGGGTCAACTACAGAAATTGAAACGCAACTTTTTCTTGCGCTTGACCTCCAGTTCATTACCCAAAGTGAATTTGAATCCACAAGAAATTCGGTAATCGAAGTCCGAAAACTCATTCTTGGGTTCAAAAAGTATTTGAAAGCAACTTGATATTGAGACCAAGATAGACTTCGGGAAGAAGGACAGGCTTCGAAAAGGATGAGCAATTTGTCTCTTGTCTCGCCTCTTACCTCTAAATATCTCGCCTCTCAATATCTCAACTCTATTCACCATTGAGTGGACGAACAGGCTTCAAAACAGATGAGCAATTTGCCTCTTGTCTCGCCTCTCGCCTCTCAAAATCTCAACTCTATCTCTCATGCAAGAAGCATACATCATCACAGGTCTCCGCTCAGCTGTTGGCAAAGCCAACCGAGGCGGATTTCGAAATTATCGGCCTGACGACCTCGCGGCTGACGTCATCAAGGCACTGATCGCGTCCGTGCCTCAATTGGATCCCGGCCGAGTGGACGACCTCATCGTGGGTTGTGCCGTTCCCGAAGCCGAGCAAGGCATGCAAATGGGAAGGTGGATCGCATTGCTCTCTCTTCCACAGAGCGTATCCGGCGTCATTGTGAACCGCTACTGTGGCTCTGGTCTCGAAACCATCGCAATGGGCGTCGCCAAAATCAAGGCTGGCATGGCCGACTGCGTCATAGCCGGCGGCACAGAGAGCATGAGCATGGTGCCTATCATGGGGCATAAAACTTCGCTCAACTACAACATTGCTTCCGAGCACCCGGAGTGGTACCTCGGCATGGGCCTCACCGCTGAAGAAGTGGCAGTGGACTACAAAGTGACCCGTGAAGACATGGACACTTTTGCCTACCACTCTCACCAAAAAGCCCTCAAAGCCATAGAGCAGGGCTACTTCGAAAGCCAAATTGTTCCCGTAGAAGTAGAAGAAGTCCTGATCGCTGCTGGCGGACAAAAGGTCACCACCAAAACCATCGTGAAAGTGGACGAAGGTCCGCGCGCTGATACTAGCCTGGAAGCACTAGCCAGCCTCAGGCCTGTGTTCCGCAACAATGGAACCGTCACTGCCGGCAACTCCTCTCAGACTTCCGACGGAGCCTCTTTTGTTCTGATCATGTCGGAGCGAATGATGAAGGAATTAGGATTGGAGCCTCGTCTCCGCATGGTCGGCTATGCCACCGAGGGCATCGACCCGCGCATCATGGGCATGGGTCCCATCAAGGCAGTGCCCAAAGTGCTCAAGCAAACCGGCATGAAATCTAGTGACCTTGATGTGATCGAGCTGAACGAAGCGTTCGCTTCACAATCCCTGGCTGTGATTCGCGAGCTCGACCTCGACCCGAGCAAGGTCAACCCCAATGGCGGTGCCATTGCCTTGGGACACCCGCTGGGATGTAGTGGCGCCAAGCTATCCGTGCAAGTGATGCACGAACTGGAGCGTACGGGCAAAAAATACGGCATGGTGACAGCTTGCGTAGGTGGCGGCCAAGGCGTAGCAGGAATCTATGAATCTTTGCAGTGAATGCATTGCCATGATTTCCTGGTTGCGACGCGCTTGGCGTAAAGACTTCGCGCAAGATCAAGTCACATTTCAGATGAATGACCTGCTGGGTGCTTCCTTTTGGGGGAGCGCCCATTTTTCTTATTCAAAAATGAAAATATGAAAGTTAATCACTTCGGAATTCATCAATCGAATAGCACAAAGGCGGGTTCCTTTCGACTTTTTCTATTTATTCCACCCATTCAATCAAAAAATCATACTTCCCTCTTCTAAAAAATTGTAATTTATGTGACTTTCAAGAATGTAAGAAGCCTATTATCTCTAGCTTATGAAACTACGTGTGCCTACCCAGTTGCGCGCCAAGGTGCGCAACACTCGCCTCAGAATCCAGCGCCTCAAAACCACCGGAGACCATGATGAGCGTTTGCGAACCTTGCTCAAGCCAGTGTCTTTCGACGAAGAATAAGAATACCTATTCCCTATTCGTTGGCAGAGGTCTCCCGTGAAGAAGATGTAAAGTAAAAGGATAGCTACACCGTTGTGTAGCTTTTTTAATTTTAAGCTATTTGTCAACCCTTCTTCAATCGCCGCTCTTCCCTACATTTGACCATTGACTACTACTCACAATTTTGAGTCTCTGCGAATGAAAAAGCTTCTCCGCATTTTAATGTACCTGTTCTTGTCTTTGTTCCTCCTTCTGGGAGGTGCTTGGGCGTTTTATGAAATTACTACTGCCAGGAGCAATGCCAAGGCGGCATCTACTCTTCATCAGAAAGCGCGCCTCAACGTCGATGGCCAAAGCTTCCGAGACCTCAACGGCAACGGCAAACTAGATCCCTATGAAGACGCTCGGCAGCCTGTAGAGGTCCGTGTGAACGACCTTCTGAGTCAAATGACGCTGGAGGAGAAAGCAGGCCTCATGTGGCACCCCTCCATCGGCATGGGCAAAGATGGTGAATTGCTTCACCGCATCTCGCTCACGCAGCTTTCTCTAGGCTCTACCTACAACATGGTAGTTCATCAAAAAATTCGTCATTTCAACCTGTTCAAAATCGCTGCTCCTGAGGCACACGCAGCCTGGTACAACCGCCTCCAAGCGCTCGCTGAGCAGGACCGGCTCGGGATTCCGGTGACCATCTCTAGCGATCCACGCCATGCAGCGGGCAACTTTATCGAAGGCGGATTGCTCGACAGTGAATTTTCCAAGTGGCCCGAGCCTATCGGCATGGCAGCCATCGGCGATTCCCTCACAATGCTGGAATTTGGCCGCATCGCCAATGCCGAATATCATGCCGTTGGCATTCGCACGGCGCTGCATCCCATGGCTGACCTCGCGACCGAACCTCGATGGGCACGCATCAACGGCACCTTTGGCGAGGACGCCGACTTAGCTGCCAAGATGCTTTCTGCCTACATTTTGGGTTTTCAGGGCGATAGTCTCAGTCCAAGCTCTATTGCCTGCATGACCAAGCACTGGCCCGGCGGCGGCCCGCAAAAAGACGGTGAGGACGCACACTTTCGCTATGGAAAAGATCAGGCCTATCCCGGAAACAACTTTGACTACCACATGAAGGTCTTCGAAGCGGCATTCTCTGCACAGACCGCCATGATCATGCCCTACTACGGCGTTCCCAATGCACAGTCAGGCATGGAAGAGGTGGGATTTGGATTCAACAGATTCGTGATCACAGATCTCCTCCGCAAGCGATATGGCTACGACGGTATCGTCTGCTCTGACTGGGGTATCCTCAAAGATATGGGCATTCCGGGCATTTTCACTGTTCCAGCTAAAAACTACGGCGTCGAACATCTCAGCCTACAGGAACGAATTCTCAAAGCCATTGAGGCAGGCGTGGATCAGTTTGGCGGCGACAACATGCCCGAAGAATTGGTGGCCCTGGTGGCATCCGGTCAGTTGAGCGAAGCGCGCATTGACGAATCGGCTCGGCGCTTGTTGCGGGCCAAGTTTCGCATGGGCCTCTTTGACGATCCGTATGTGGACCTCTCGCGAGTGAGCCAGGTGGTCGCAAATCCCGACTTCGTCGCCAAAGGAAAGCTGGCCCAGCGTCGCTCCATTGTCTTGCTCAAAAACGACACCAGCGCTCAACAAAAGGCATATTTGCCGCTCTCAGGGTCCACCAAAGTGTATGTTGAGGGGCTGTCCGCCGGTCTCGTGCGGGAATATGCTTCCGTAGTGGAGCTGCTCACTGAAGCCGACGTCGCCATTCTGCACCTTGCCACACCCTGGGAACCGCGAAATGGGGACTTCATTGAGAAAGCCTTTCACCAAGGGCGACTAGACTTCCCCGCAGGAGAACTGGCGCGCATTCTCAACATCATGAACCAAGTCCCTACCATCGTCGTGATGGAAGTGGATCGCCCGCCCGTCATTCCTGAGATCAATGCTGCCGCCAAGGGCCTACTCGTGCAATTTGGCGTGCAGGAAGACGCCATACTGGATGTCCTGTTTGGAAAGTTTGCCCCCGAAGGTAGGCTTCCCATTGAGCTGCCGTCGTCTATGGAAGCCGTCATGGCGCAAAAGGAAGATCTTCCCTACGACTCTCAGGAACCCCTTTATGAGTTCGGAGCAGGAATAGATTATTAATCAGGCCTTTAAAACGCTAGAAAACGAGCATTGCCAGAGGAAAGTCTGTCACGAAAACCTTATCGAGCACTCGAGAATATCCTTGTCAAAGGAGGGAAATAAACGACGTACTTATCCGCCCGAGTCGGTGAGCAGGGTCCTTCTCCCAATACCTTCCTTGCTCATTCTTTCGTATCTTTGGATCATGATTCGCAAGCCCAACATTCGCAAGCATACCCTCCCCGAGCTGGAAGCGCTTTTTGTGAGCATGGGAGAGAAGAAGTTTCGGGCGAAGCAGGTCTATGAGTGGCTATGGCAGCGAGGTGCAGGCAGCTTTGGGGAGATGAGCAATCTCAGCAAAGCGCTGCGAGAGACGCTGGAGGCTGCTTTTGCGATCGACAAAGTGCAAATTCGAGACGAGCAGCGTAGCAACGACGGCACGATCAAATATGCGTTTTTGCTGGCTACAGGCCACGAGGTGGAGGGCGTGCTGATTCCTACTGCCAAGCGGGTCACAGCTTGCGTCTCCTCTCAGGCGGGCTGTTCGCTGAGTTGTGCTTTCTGCGCTACAGGGTTTCTCGACCTCAAGCACAACTTGCACCACTACGAGATATTTGACCAGGTGCAGTTGCTCAAGGACAAAGCCGAGGCTGAATATGGCCGTCCGCTCAGCAACATCGTGTACATGGGCATGGGGGAGCCACTGCTCAACTACCGAAATGTGTTGGGCTCAATTGAGCGTGTCACGGCGGAGGATGGCTTGGGCATGTCGCCACGTCGCATCACCGTGTCCACCGCTGGGATCGCCAAGATGATCAAGAAGCTCGCCGACGACGACGTGAAATTTGAGTTTGCGCTGTCGCTCCACGCTGCCAATGACGAAAAGCGCTCCAAAATGATGGCGATCAACGAGAGTAATTCCCTCGAAGTCCTGCGCGAAGCGTTGGAATATTTTTATGAGAAGACGCACACACGCGTCACTTTCGAATACTGCATTTTCAAAGACTTCAACGACTCCCTCGAAGATGCCCGCGAGCTGGCCGCATTCACCCGCTTCATCCCCAGCAAAGTCAATGTGATCGAATACAATCCGGTGCCAGAAGCAGGTTTTTTGAACACGACGCCCGAGCGGATGGAAGCATTCATCTCCTACCTAGAAAAGGCAAATGTGATCGTGAACGTGCGCCGGAGCCGCGGCAAAGACGTGGACGGTGGCTGCGGTCAACTCGCCCTCAAGCGCTGGGAGAAGGTGGAAGGGTGAGAAAGGTCCTTTTGGATGGATTGCGTATATTGATTATCGAAAAATTATCATCAATCATATGTCAGAACTCGTAGATCAGATCTTGTCCCTCCCTCAAGATGAGAGATTAACCATCGCAATGAAGATTTTGCTAAGTATCCGCATGGAAAACGAGCAAGCCCCTGACTGGCATCATGCCGAACTAGACAAGTTTCAACAAAAACTGGCAGGGGATCAAGTTCATTACCTGAGCGAAGCAGAATTTTGGACTGAAGCCAGAAAACGTGTTTCGTAGGTATGGGAGCAGGGCAAATTTCAACTTCTGATGACGTATTATCATACATTTCAGCAGAATATAATCGATTGGAGGAACTTCGAGAAGGTCTTGGAGACCGCTTCTTTGAATCTGTTGAATCTATCTATCGCCGAACCAAAGAGAATCCGATGCAATTTCCATCTATCACTCCTATGTATAGAAGAGCACTTATCACGTTGACCAAAAAACTTCAATACGCGTTGTACTTCAGGCTCTCGGGCTCGGAGCCAGAAATTTTTATTGATCTCATTTTGCCTACTTCTTCCGATCCCGGCATTCATCCATGACTCTTTCTTCGCTTTGTCAGACCCGCACGCTTATCCTGGGTTCAATGTGAATCAGCGGGCTAACCCCGCCGACATCTACAACAGCTGCGGGCAACTCGCCCTCAAGCGCTGGGAAAAGGTGGAAGGGTGAGAAATCAGGCGGTGTCATTCTTCCGTCGCAGAAAAAGGTGCGAGCGTCGCGGGATCAACCAGCAGGATTGACTGCAAACTGAGGTAAGAATTCCAGGCATCTCTGAGCAGCGCAACATACTGCTGTTCCGACTGCTTCCATTGCTGTGTGGCTTCGTAGAATTCCTGAATGGAGGATTGGCCCAGAGACCATTTTTGTAGGGTCAGTTGGTATTGGTCTTCTCGAATTTCTTCCAGCCTGCGGAGAAT
Organism: Bacteroidota bacterium; assembly: GCA_036835375.1. Taxonomy (GTDB): domain Bacteria; phylum Bacteroidota; class Bacteroidia; order J057; family J057; genus JANQTF01. The sequence continues at coordinate 9,618 of DAITMB010000057.1, read as the reverse complement.
GTCCAATTTGGGGATCACCCTGTTATAAGCATGGATGAATTGATTGATCTGCTGAGATTCCTCTCTCATGTTCTGCTCATAAGTCATCTGCCTAGCCATGACCAACCAGCTTCCCTGCTGCACTTTCATTTGATTCATTCCCCAATTCCAAATCGGAATATTCACCTGAATATTCACATACTGCTGGGGAATAAACGGATCGGTGGCAGCCCACCAAGGCTCGTTCGATAACCTGTTGGTGCCAATTCCTCCCGCGATGGTTACCTGAGGAAGCGCACCACGCTCTCGTGCCAAGACCTCTCTTTCCAATGAAAAAAGTTCCATCTGAGCACTGGCTTCCCTGAATGGATTGCGACGTGCTCCGGCGTCCTGGGTAGGGATAGAAAGGGAGCTAGGCAAATCTGGCTGCTCCAGTCGCCAGTCATCAGCGGTAGGGAGGAACATCCCCCTTTGAAATAATTGATAACAAGCATCTTCGAATTGATCCAACTGATCGATTAACAACAAGGAATCTTCGAGCATCAATTGCTCCAGCAAGAGTCGCTGAGCGAGATCGGAAAACCCTTTTTCCAATTGCCGATCAACGATGGTCATCAAAGTGTCTCGCTGAGCGAGTCTTAACTTGGTCGATGCGATCCCTGCCTGCAAGCTCCATGCGTCGAGGTAAACAAGAGAAACGGTCTTTACCTGTTCTGCGATGTCGGACAAATATCCCTTCTGCTCTAGGTCCAGTGAAAGCGCCAATGCCCGCTGTTCTCTGGCGACGTTCCCGATATTGGCAAAATCCTGCGTCCACCGAACCGAAACAGGGGTGATTTCATAGTTGAGCACAGTGGTAGGGCCTGTGGTTGACAGCAAGCGACTCAACCCAGACTGGACCGACAGCACGCCTCCAAGTGCCCCGACGCGCTGTTCAATTCTCAGATCGAGGCTGTTCCTCAGCAATTGCTGGTTGCGATACTCATCGGCGTCTATCAATGCGTTGTAGCGAAGCACGTTTTGACGAATCAGGTTGAGGGGTTCACCCACGAGGGTTACTTGGGGAAGTCCGGCTCGCTTTGCCATTTCGCCCTCCGCCTGTGCAGCCTGAAGGGTGTAAAATGACGGCATTTCGTTTGCCTGATCCCAGATCTGCTGCTGAAATTGACGGAGTGTGTAGGACTGAGCGATGCCTTCGGGCCTCAAGGCCAAGCAGGTAATGATGCAAAAAATTAAGCTGTACATCCATCTCATGGTGCGAAGGGTTAGCGATGCGGCGTAGCAGAATGATTTTGTTTTCCTAACAAAGTGACCATCCAGACAGGGACAAGAAACAGGGTGACCAACAGGCCAAAGGCGATACCACCACCCAAGGCGATGGCTAAAGGCCGCTGTAATTGGGAGCCAATGTCAGCAGCCACAAAAAAAGGCAGGGTACAAACCATCGTGGTGAGGGAGGTGAGCACAATGGATGAAAGCTTCTCTGTGCTTCCACGCAGAATGGCTGCCTTATGAGAAAGGCCTTGCCCTATCTTTTTTTGAATGGCGTCAAGCTTCAGAATCGAATCATTGATGATGATCCCCATCATGGCAATTAAGCCGATCAGCGACATCAGATTCAGTGTCTGTCCACAGAAAAAAAGCAGTGCCAGGGTTGCCGCCAGCACGATCGGAATTTCTAATAGAATGATCCAGGGTAGCACAAATGATTCAAATTGCGCCGTGAGGATGAGAAACAACAAGACCGAAGCCATCAGGATTGCTAGGGAAAGGTCGCGCAACTGAGCATTTTCTTTCTCTTCGACAGGCGAATAGGAGAGAAGCACTTCAGGCCTTTTTGCGTCAATTTGCTTTATTTTTTCCTTGAGTGTGGGCAGCAGAGATGATGGCGGATAATAAAAAGGAATAAACACCCCATGCTCATCGGCATGAATTCGGCTAAATTTGGTTGCGGCCAACGTGTTGGCCAAGGTATGCAGCGGCACAATGGCCCGCGAAGGCAATATAATCGGGATGTCAGCCACTGAGCGGACCGTCGGAGTGATCGAAGTTCCCATTTCGACTGCTTGCAACATTCCGAACATCCGCATCTCAAACGATCCCCCCAGATGCCATTTTACCTGACGTGACAACGCCTCCTCCGTGAGTCCGGACCTCCGTAGCAGCTCCATCTTCGGCACAATGAGCACCCCTTCCAAAGGCGTTTCCACTGTCAAGGGAATACCGAGGTCCTCCGAGAGCGACTGCCGAAGGCTTTCTACCTCATCCGGGTCTTGGCTCCTGGTCTCCTCCAGCCAATAACCTCTCAGGTCAGAGACATCCGATTGATTGATAAATAGGTACTCAAAGGGGGTAGGCATCGAAGACACACGCCAACGGGCCACTCCCTGCCCTTGAGACAAAAAGGCCCTGATGTTCTCGGCTTCGATTCTGGCAGTCTTGCCATCTGCAAATTCTAAGAGCAGTTCGGACTCATTGGGTTGGAGCGGATCCGGATCGCGAACAAAAGGCTGCTGTCCGGTGTGCATAGAGGAATGAATCAGGGAGTTGCCACAAAGGTCCACACAGGCAGTCATCTCTTCTCTCATTCTTTCGCTCTCTACCTCATTCGGCCAAGCATAGCGAATGAGAAGCTGCTTTCGCTCTAAGGGGGGAAATAGTTGGCGTGGCATCCACCACAGTGAGGTCATGCCCAAAGCGAGAATCGCAAAGGTCAATCCCCAAGAGAGACTTGGATGATGGAGCAGGAAGTCAAGTACACGATGGTAGAGGGCTTGCCCCTGTGCCCAAAATCGCGCAGGAGCCTGGGTATTGATTCGAGGAAAACGCTTACCCAGCAGGAGATAGACTGGGGGAATCAAGAAAAGCGTGACCAAAAAAGATGCAAACAGGCTCAACGACATGCTGATTGCCTGGTCTGAAAACAAGGCGTTGACAAGATCTCCTCCAGCACGCAACGGGAGAAACACCACGATGGTGGTAGCCGTAGAGCTGATCAGGGGCAACGCCAGATCGGACATACTTTTGCCAATCGCCTGTGGAAGAGAAAGGTTCTCTTCCATCCGAAGCCGAATTTGATTGAGTAGAATAATGGCGTTGTCAACCATTAGGCCAATCCCGATCACCATGCCCGCCAAGGTGAGGCTGTTGATTCCAATGCCTAGCACCCAGAAAGCGCCCAGCGTCCAGCAAAGTGCTACGCCCACCGCCAAGCCAATCAGAAGGGAGGCCAGACCCTGGCGCATGAACAGGAAAAACAACAGGCTTGCCATGATGATACTGAGAAATAGGCCCTGCCACATGTTCTGAATGGCAAGGTCAAGGATCTCCGTTTGGTCTCTGAGGGGTACAAACCGGACCCGGGGCTGCTGTGCCGCAAGATCTTCACATACCGAGGCGATCTGCTCGGCCATCCTGTTGAGCTTGGCGCCATCTCGCTGCAATATGGCGAAGCACAGGGCGGGGGTTCCGTTCAAATAAACCCGGTGTGCTGCCGGCTCAAATACGCGCTGGATACTGGCTACTTCTCCCAGGAAAAAGTGAGCATTTTGAGTCTGAATGAGGATGGAATCCAGCGCTTCATATTGATTCGAAAAGATCTGAACGGGCCGCATACGATACCCGTCTTTGAGTGCTACCTGAACGGGAGCTGGAGTAGCAGACTGAATCAATTCAGGGAGCAGCGCGGGTTCCACACCCCTGATTTGAAGGGCTTCTTCGCGGGGAATGATCTGCCATTTTCTTTCCCATGCGCCTGCCAGCTCTACGGTGCCGACGTCGGGTTGCTGTTCCAGCAGTTGTGAGACCAATTCTTGAGCCCATTGGCTCAGCCCCACCATTGATTCATCAAACCCCAGCGAGGACGGATCGTCCTGCAACTGAAGATATAGATACATTACCGGGAGATCGGTGAGGGTGGGAAGCCGTATCTCGGGCCTGCTCAGTAGCAGTGTCCCCGCCTCCATGGCCTGATCGATGCGGTCAGCAGCTTCTTGACGGGCTGCTTCCATATCGGTATCTCTCGAAAAGTGCAGGTTGAGCAGCCAGGACTCCGACTCGCACATGCTCTCCATGGAGACAAGCCCCGACATGGGAGCAAGCGATGACCGAAGAGGGCTGGCTACTTTTTCTTCCATTGAGACCGCGTCAAGTCCCGATTGTTGAAAGCGGATCTCGAGCAACGGAAGCGCCTTGGGAGGAAGCAAGGAGGTGGGAAGAAATGTCACGGCAATGGCTCCGGCAATGGCCAGGGCCAGCGACAAGGTGATCAGGCCCAATGGCCGGGACATGAATAGCGATTCCTTCATGGCTGTGACTCTCCCTGTTGCTGAATAGAAACAGGAACGGCATTGGCCAAGGCAAATCCTCCCTCGCTGATGACGATGTCTCCTGGCTCGACCCCTTCCTCAATGATGGCCCAGGCATCATTGCGAAGGCCAGGGGTCACGTATCGCCAAAAGGCGCTGTCATTTCGCCAGACAAATACCAGATCACGTCCTTGACGGCTCAATAGCGCAGTGGAAGGCACGACCACCTGTTTGGGCACCGAGCGGAATCCGATCACCTCAGCCGCCATGCCTGGCAATAGCTTTTCGCTGCCTGGGGACAACCTCGCCCGCACATATACCAGTCCGGCATCAGATACCTCAGGATTGATCTCTTCTACGCTCGCAGCAAAGGGTTTCTCGATCCCAGCCACTTTGACCCGCAGCGGCGTCCCTACTTTCACGAACAGAACCTCTTTGGACAACAGCTGGAATGTGACGAGCATGGTGCTGAGGTCCACCAATGACAACGAAAATGCTGGCTCTTTTTCCGTATTTGGTAGATTGATCCCCGCTACTACCCCAGTAAAAGGGGCGATGATGGTAGCCTGCGCCAGCTCAAGCAACGCCTCTTTGTGGAGGACTTTTGCCTTGAGCCATCCGCTACTCATCGCGGCCTGATTGCGAATCGCGATGGGAATGGCCAGAGAATCCTGAGCCATGTAGCCTAATGCCATGAGTCTGTCCAAATAGGCTGCACGGGATTCCGCTAAGTCCAGTGTGGCTTTTTCGAGCGCCAGCAATCGCTTGGATTGAGGCTGCACCACGAGGGTATCGCCTTTGGAAACCCGCTGCCCATTTCGCACTCGAAACTCTACCGGGGCCAAGGGGTCTGCGAGCTGAAACGTGACTTTCTTCGAAGGCTCCAGAGCTCCCGCAGAGATCCAGCGCTCTTCAAAAGTGCGGACTTTCACCACGCTTGTGTCCACATCCGGGAGCAAGGCCACCTGTGCCTGGGGTGTTTCTGCTGTCGTTTGCCTTGACCCTGACCCGGAGCCGGGATCCGTGCAGCCATGGAAAATGATCAAAATATAAGCCCAAAGGAGAATCAGGATTCCACGGTGTTGTCTATTCATTGGTGCCGATCATGAGTCCGGGAAACAAGGTGTATGTGGCCAACAAAGACATGAGCAGCCCGCCCAGAATTCCTCCGGCGAGGCTGGTCCAGAATGGGGAGACTGGCAAAAACAAAAAAGGAAGGACACCGGCAATGGTGGTGAGTGTGGTGCTGATCAAAGACGGTGTGATCTCTTTCCATGCCATAGCCCACGCCTTGATGGGTGCAATATCTTCGTCGGCATCGGCCATGAGGCGGCTCCAACCTGCCAGCTGATACAAAGCGAGATTCACAGAGGCCCCCGCGACGAGGGCGATCGACACCAGCCCGCCTTCGTCCCAAGTCAAATCACTGAGACCAAAGACAAGCATCACCCCAATCAAAGCGGCTGGGATCATGAGCCACACCACCAACGCTTTGCGCCAAGACTCGAGGCAGGCCCCCAGTACCACCCAGATCAGCAAAGCACCGGCGGCCCATATCCAAGCATCCGAGGCAGAGTTACTGCCTGATCCGATCATTTCCGGCTCTACGAAATGATAGCCAATGGGAAGTTGCTCCCCGCAGCTTCGCTGCACTTGCTCCCTGAAAACAGATTCAGCCCTTAAACTTCCCTGAAAGGTATAGCTAATCCTGACCGTGTACTTCCGGTTGAACCTGTCAATCTGATTATCGCGCAGCACGCCTACGCTCCAGCCTCCCGGGTCAAAGTAGAAAGGAGCCTGTTCATTTCTGAGGGGAATTTGCTTCACACTGAAGATCTGTTGCCACTTGTTGTGCGGGGTGATAGCAATGGGGAGGGCGAAACCCTGAGCCCTAACGGCAACCGGACTCAAAAAACGCTGCGCAGCCTCGTGTCCGATCGCCTTTGGACCCACACCCAGCGGAGGAGCCCACAGATAGGTTTGAATGGGAATGGTGCGACCAGCGATAACCCCGGCGCTCAGAACCCTGGGGGAACGCTTCAACTCCGCTGCGACTAGCTTAGCCTGTCTTTCGGTCTCAAGGTAGTCGGTGCCAACAAGAAAAATGCTGGCGTTTCCTTCATCATAGGTGTTCCCTTTTCTGTAAGGTCGGCCATCCTGAAATTTACCATCGCCTCTGATGAACCAGTTGAGATCGCCAGTTTCGGAGGCAATTCTTTCCAGCCTGGACTTCAATAAAAAGGGAAAGCCTGTGCTTTCAAAGGGCCGCTTCACGGTGATGCTGATGTTGGTTTGGGTGTTTCCCGTTTCCTTTGACAGCACAAAATCTACTTCGTCAACAGATCCAACCCAGGTTTCCAACTGCTCCCTTACCCGGATAAACTCTTCATTGCTCGCATCAGGATCCACATACAAAGTAACAAGGATGGCCGGTCGGCCAGTCTCCACGAGCGCCGACTGAAATGCCACCTTCTCATCAAATAACCGCCAGGCCCCACCCAGCACTGGCTCGGCCCAGGGCCTGATGTATTGCTGGTAAAAGAGGGAATTTCGCCATGTGTTCACGTTTTTCCCTTCTATGAGAATTTCCTGTCGACCGATGAGGGCAAGCGGAATCCCCAGTGCCAATACAAACGCAACCCGGATCGGCCAACGATACCGCACCATCCATGTCCACCAGGTAGTAGCCGCCGAGGAAAGGGATGACCGGGAATAGGGTCTCGGAGGCAGAGGCAATACAGCCAGGAGAGCAGGCAGCACGAGGGAAGCAATGGCAATCGAAATAATCAGGTTAACTGACAGGATTTCAAAGAAGCCTATACTGAAGGCCGCTTTGCCCTCGCTTCCTGCCAGTGCCAGCACCGCCAGCGGGAGCAAGGTAGTGAGCACTGCCGACCAAAGTTCGATAACAGCATTCACCCTGCTTCCCCTCTTAGCCCGTTCCATCACAATGAGATAGTTATCCACAACCAGTCCCAGAGAAACGGAGGAAGCTGCCAGCGTATAGAAGTGAATAGGAATGTGAAAGATGCGATACAGAAGAGCGCACAAAGCCAGGTTGACCAGCAGGCAAAACAGAAGCAGGAACCAGTATCTGACAGAGCGAGCAATGAGAAAAAGCGAAAGGGAGATCCCCAGAAGCGCGAACAAAGCCAGCCGGAGGCTGCTGTCGAGGTTGGCCTGAAGCAGATCTGCGCTGTTGTCAACGATCTTAAAGAAGTAGCCTTCGGGAAGAGCGGACTGTATCCCGGCCACCGCATCTATGAGCCTGGCAGAGCTGCGCAGGATGCTGGCGTCTTCCCGATAGTAAACCGAAAGCAACAAAGCCGGGAGTTGGTTGGCACGAACGGACTCCTGCTGCGGATCGGGTTGCAGGTCCACCTTCATGACAGAGGTCAGAGGCAAGAGGCCACCTTGTTGCACAGGGAGGTAGATCTCCTGCCAGGGAGGGGCTTGGGGGTCTGGGTGCATTTGCACAGTTACAAACGCTGATTCATTGGTCGTTATCACCTGCTGCATCCCGGCTTTTTCCAAGGCAAGGGCTATTTCCCGGATGGGAAGCGGGTCGTCGTGCAGCGGGGTCATGGTCCATTGAAAGCGCTTTCTTCCCTGAACGCTCACCTCTGCCATGCCAGGGATCCGGGACAGGAGAGGCTCAACTTGCTTGTTATACAACTGTTCCAGCTCATAAGGATCGCGGCCCCAAAGCAGGAGGGTGGCCACATCCTGCTTTCCTGATTGAGACAGCTTGATCTGCGGAGGCGATACCCCGGCTGGAAGCTGGGCTTGCAGTCGGCGCAGCAGGGCACGGGCTTCCCTGCGAACCTCCTCCGGGTTCATATCCTGAGCGACTCTGGAGCGAACCAGTGAACGACCGCGCGTGGAGGTGGATCGTATGTCGCCGATGCCAGCAATGGAACTGAGTTGCGATTCCACTTTCAGGGTGAGCTGAAGTTCCACCTGCCGGGCCTCCTGCCCGGGATACGTGTAGGCAACTTCCAGCACCGAACCCGGTTTAGAAGGAAGCCACTGAACAGCCAAATCCTGTATGCCCCAAATCCCCAATACACTCAGCAGCACGGTGACTGTGAGGATTCTGAAAGGGGTGAAAACAGGAGTTTGACTGATGTTCATACTGCTCAGCGTGTGACGACACAATTGACAACAAAGACGGACTCTGTTATGGAAGATATCACGCTCTTCCTTCGCTTTGTTTTTTGGCAGAGGATGATAAAATGCGAATTCCTTTATGAATTAACTGCCGACATCCTGGCGTCCCGATTGAAAAAAAACCGCAGGACAAAATAGAGTAGCCGGGCATTGCCTAATGGGGGAGTTGATAGCGGTAAAAAAGGCCATTGAAAGTATCATAGGCGAAAAGCTTTCCTGCTGTGACAGAAAAAGTATGAAAAAACGGGACCAACCCGTCTGGACCTTGCAATCGATACTGGTTAAGGGGGGTTATTGTGCCATTCTGATATTGGAACTCATATAGCAAGTCAGTGGGAGAGTCGTTCGCTTCTCCCGGATAGTAGTTCATCGCCAATACATACAGCAAGTTGGACTGCTTTTCCATAGCCACACTGGAAAAGTAGCTGGGGAAATCTTCTTTCGTTGCACCGAATACCTTGATCGCTTCAGCCACCCTTGAAGTGACTTCGTTGGAAATAGTCAATTCTGAGACCAGCTCCAATTGTTGATTGTACACCACAATCCGGGGAGTTGTATAAAATACTGCGATTAAATGACCGTCAGCCGCCATATGAAAAGCAGCTGGCGCCATTTCCCCTTCCACCTTGTCTGCCTCGCCAAAGTATTGGACGATCTCCCCTGTTTGACGATCGAGTATTAACCCAACAGCAGATTTGTAGGCAGTGCTCATGATGAAGTTTCCCTGCTGATTCATGTCAAACTCGCCAAATTTATCATACTCAGCCGGAACCCGGATTTCACGCTGAAACACCCCTTCATCATTAAAAACCACTATAGCATCCTCCATGTAATCGAAGATATAGTGTAACCCCTCATGCCATATTCCTTCCTGGGGGCTCATCATTTCGCCAGGCCCGGTTCCTTTTTTTCCAAGCAGACGTACGGCCCGAAGATCCAGATCCGTGCAAATCATCCGGCCACCATCATAATCCCCTACACAAGTACCACTTGGCACACTGTACATCCCGGTTACATTTGCGCTTAGGGTATCCCCAAGCGAGCTTGTAAACAGTTCCGGAACAAGGACCAGTTCACCTGAAGAATCGGAGGCTCCGCAGCCAGCACCAAAAAGCAGCAGTATCAAGCAGAGTTTGTTCATATAAAAGAAGGCTGTAACAAA
>DAITMB010000056.1:0-31066 GCA_036835375.1 Bacteroidota bacterium | reverse complement strand
TCCCTGCTCGCAGTGGCGAGGTCCAGATGCCCTACGGCAGGTGGGCATCGGGCATATACCTGCTTCAACTCCGCGATGAGCATGGCAAGCTGTTAAGCGCCAGGAAAGTTCTCTCCCATTAATTCATCATCCACTCGAGGTGATATACTATGCCAAACGCCACTCTCTCCTTCACGCCAAGGCTGAGCAGTTGAGGCGAATGACCATCTGCCATTGGCTTCCAGCCGAGCATGACGTGTCACATTGAGAGTCTTTTCACAATTCGCTCAACTGCTGCAACAAGGTGGCTCGCTTGCGGCTCGACACAGGCACCTGGGTACCATCGTTGAGCAGCAGATATCCGCCGTCGCCCTTGTGAAACTCGCGGATAAACAGCGCATTGACCAAATGAGACTGATGCACTCGAAGGAACTTCATGTCGGCGAGCAGCAGGTCAAATTCTTTGAGGGTACGTGTCACCAACAACTGGCGGCCATCGCGAAGGTAGAAGATGGTGTAATTGGCGCTGGACTCACAACGCACTATGTCGGCGATCGGCACCACGAACACCTTGTCCATCGTGTGCAACGCCAGCCGGGTAGGAAGCTCCCCATGCTTCACCTGGCGTAGCAGGGTGTCCACTTGATTGGCTTGGGTCCGAGGGGAATGCATGGCCTTGTTCACTGCTTCTTTCAGCTGGTCGGGATCAATGGGCTTGAGAAGATAGTCGATGGCTGCATAGCGAAAGGCGCGAATCGCAAATTCGTCCGAGCCAGTGATGAAAATCACCGCAAACTGCTGGGTGGCCTCCCCGAGAATTTCGAGCAAATCAAATCCGCTTCCATCGGCCATTTGAATGTCCAAAAATACCATCCGGGGCTTCATTTCCCGGATTAATTTGGCCCCACTCACCACCCCCTCTGCCTCGCCCACAATCTCCACTTCGGGACACCAGGCACCCAATTCTTCGCGAAGGGTCACACGTGCATCTGCCATATCGTCGATCAGGACAGCGGATATCATTTGATTCATGGAGTAGGTTGCTTGGCGAGTTTGATCCCTTCGATGACTTGTGAGCGGAGGAGCGACCAGTCTTTTTCGTCAGCGTAGGTAAATACGAGATTGACGAATAGGCCCGATGTTGCCCAGGTAAAGTAGGTTTGGCGACCGGGAAATTCTCCAAATTGAAAAGCCACATCCATGCGATAAACGATACGGCCCCCTAGGGTATCGGGCCGGGCTGGGGACAGGAGCCGCTGACCAGCCCCATCCACCAACTGCTGCCCCATTGCGAGCAAATACGACTCGGGGTTGCCGTTGAAATTTGGGTAAAAGGACACGGGTTCGATTTGTAAAAAATAATTCGTCTTGATACCAACGGCGCTGGCTGGCAAGTTACGCCCAGTCGTGAGCAGGAAGGTCGATGGAATGGAATCTACCCCTTTCGACGGTTCCCACCCAGCAAATACGGATTCTACCAGCTTCCGATCTGCGACTTCCCAACCCTGTAGCAAGGGGAGCTCTATCTCCAAAAAGGAGTTGAGATAGCGATCCCCGACAATCTCACCTGGCCCGAGGACAGCCGCAGGCGTTCCCAAGCGGGCGTGACTGTCGGTAGCGGCAGGCTTCTGACAAGCCAAAAGGCACATCAGGAGAAAAAACCCCCAATTGCAGCGTGTAAGTCCTTGCATCCATTGTTTCATCAAGAGCGAATTGGGGTGAATGATTCTAGGCAATGATCCAAAAAGAGTCTGAGTTGAAGCGTCTGCCCTACCGCAAGCCGTTTCCCGGCTTGGCCAGCTGCATACACACCCCCCATCGCCAATCCAGCGCCCAACAATAGCCACAACCCCAGCACAGGTTTGTGAAGGGTCCACTGCGACAGGGAGACAATCATTCCCACAAGCGCAAAAAATCCCAAGGCCGAATACAGAAATACAAACAGCGTCCACACACTCGGAGAAGGCCCGATGATGCCTCGAATCAGGCTTCCGTCGGGAATTTTTTCGTGCGGCTCAATTTCTAAATCAAGCTGGGGGGACCAATAATGCCGATCTTTAGCGGCCACCTTGATCATCACGTGATGCTGGACCACTTGTCCGCTCACCTTGTCGCCAGCTTCGCCTAAGCTTTGCTCCAGATGCGCCAACACGAAAGTCGGCTCCTCGTGCAAATGATAATGAAATCGCGGACGTAGGGTAAGTTCTGGCATGGTCTTCTGCTCGATCCGAAGGCAATATGTGCCTTTCTCTCAGATAAAAAACGCCTATGCGAGATGAAATTACGACCTTTTGCGCAGAATCGAAAGAAGTCTTGTCTCGGAAAAAAGGGCTGTCATTTTGTGGCTAGGAAAACGAAACAGGCCACAGGCATTCCGCCTCGTGGCCTGTCTTTTTGTCGTCGGTCTTTCGAGCTAGACGACTGTAGTTTAATACGTCAAGACATCGGTGTCCACCGAAACCGTCCTCGAACAAGTCCCTGTTTGACAAGTCGGCACACACGTCATCGTACTTTTTTCGGGCATGCATACGCCAGGTTCGGCTCCGCAGCCAGTGGTGCAGCTGAGGCCTGTAGCTCTCAAGACGCCCGGCCCCGACGCTGAATTTTCCAGCGCCAAAGCAGTCTGATAAGTCTCTCCGGTAGCGACCAAGACATGGCCATCCTCGATGCGTATGATTTCGACGGCGGTGAAATCGGCTTCGATGGAAGCCACTTGTGACACAAACCGATTCAGGTGACCTACCAGCTTTTCGCTGTCGATCAACAGCACAGCGGTACCATTGTCTTGAATTTGCGCCAAGTCTTGCGCGACCGTTCGCATGGAGATGATGCCGATCAGCAACGTGAGGAGCATCAGTTTCGGGAAGATCGTATTGTTTAATTCCATTATTAACAAGTTAAAATATAAAGAAAAAGGATTGACAGTCAGCCTTCAAAGGCGGGCCAGCAAGTGCTTGGGGCCACCACCAAAAATTTAGCAAAGTCGCCTACTCATGTGCCTTTTCGGCATCCGGGCTCGATTCACCTACTTAGGATGGCTTATTTAACCATCAATTATGAAAAAAAAAAAACGGATCCAAGAAAAACGATCGATTTAACAAAATGATAATACCAAAAAAATGAAATATCGTTTTACTGGGTGGTTTTCTGATTGGAAGTTCCAGCGTGAGCGGAAATCAAACCCCTTCCATTTTACGTAGCCACGCTGTGTATTTCAGCGCTTTGTATCGGCCATCGGCTTTGCCTGGCTCAAGGAGCAACATGGTCGGAACAGATCTCTTGTAGGTATTCGGAGCACCTCATTTAGCACCCTGCCGGTGCGCTCGACTGTCTGATAATGATTTCGAAAAGTGTGCCCCATCTGTAGAAAAGGTGAACTAGGAGTCTCTCAGCCATTGGCGACGGGGTATGGCCACTAACAGGAATGATCTGCCCACAGCGATCAAATACGATTGGGGGCTGCCGTTGAAATCTGGGAAGAAGGACAATGGTTCGATTTGGAGAAAATAGTTCTCCTTGATGCCAACAGTATTGGCTGGCATTCTCCGCGCTGTCGTGAGTAAGAAGGTCGAAGGAATGAAATCTACACCGGCTGACGGATTCCATTCGGCAAACACAGATTCTACTAGCTTCCGAACTGCTACTTCCCAGCCTTGTAGGTGCAATTTGTCATGGTCAGTTCATCGATCAAATGGCAATATTTTCCTTTTATCGTTGAAAAGGAGATCAAAAAAGCTGTGAATGAAGTTATGAGACATGAATTTACCACCTTTTGCCCAAAATTGGAAGAGATCTTGCACGGGACAACCAGTGTCGTCGCCGAGATAAGAGAATCCCAATAAAATCAACCTCGCCTCTCACAGCTTAGTGAAAAAGTCGGGAATCTTGAATATTTTGCGGAAAATGGATCTGACTTACCTTGGGATATGAATGTTGCGATGAAGTGTTTTGTGATGAGTTTGCTCTTGTGGATGGCCACGACTTCGGCCTATGCACAAGATCACTTGCTGGAGGTAGGAAGTAGCAGAATAAGCATTGAGAACCTGAACCTGAGTGACAAGCAACAACTGGAAAAAGATCTGGCAATCATCCAGCGCGATCCTGAACTTCAGGCGAAATACAACTCACAGTCACAGCGGCTGTTCAATACTTTTTCGGGCACAGAGGAGGAAAAAACGAAGTTGCTCTTGAAAATCGCTCACCGCTTGGCTGAACAACCATCTACCAATCCCACCGCTGGCCCAGCTGGCAACAGTCTGAGCCCCAGGGTACCCAGCACAGGATCGACAGGACAGGATATTTCTTCCATTACCGGCGTCAGAACCATCAAGCGATCTGTTAAGGTGAACTCCGGCGAAATGATGCAGGACGCCATAGCTGCTCGCCCCAACCCTACTGATATAGACAGAGGTGGCCAGTTGCATTACGAGGATAATAAAGGAAATGGACTCCCAGCCCCCATGAACCCCGGACGGCAAGGGCCGATGAACTATTTCCACGGGCAGATTTCCTACGAAATTCCGGATACCATGCGGGAGGGAGAGCCAGAGTTTGTGCGTTTGGTCGTGGCGGTAGATCCTGCTGTGGCGGAGCAGCTCGCAAAGCGAGACGTAGGTGAACTCAATTCCGAAGAAATCGGCATCGGGCGCCACATGAAAGCAGAACTGGTTGACCTAAATTCTTTCAACGACGAAGATCAAAATTTTCAAATCAAAATCTGGGAAGGAGAACTCATTCAATCTTTCTCGCCAGTGGATCCCAGCAGCGCCATCGTGTGGGAGTGGGCAGTTCGCCCCGTCCAACCCGGCAGACACACCCTTGGTGTAAAAGTCTCAATCATCTTATATGACGATCGTTTACCGAATAAAAAGGAGTATCGGAGCATCGACACCTACTCCCAGCCGATTCAGATCCTCACCAAGCCCAAGGTGAGGAAAGGTCAACTCAAGCCCTTACACCTCGCCTTGGGAGGTATTGTGCTGGTTCTGGTGCTCGGGGTGCTTGCCTTTTTCCTTTCACGACGTTCACGCAGCCGCGCCCTTGCACGCCTACGAGAAGTGCCCCATGTAGCCGAAGGCGATGGTTTGGCCGACGCCACGCAAATCGAATCGCTCATTCGGGCAGGCGACTTTGATCGAGCAGCAAGCGAATTGCTGGAGTTTGCGAGTTTACGGCAATACCCTGAGCGGAGTAGCATTCTTGCCATTCAAGCTCGTATCCAACATTGGAAATCTGACATTCATCACAACATCATCGACGGAGATGAAGCAAGGCAGGAGCGTTCGCGCATCACACTGGCACTGATCCATCTCCTTGAAGAGGTTCAAAAAGAATAACTGAAAACGACACGCTCAGCTCAGATGTCTTCCCACTGGCGAAATTTGTGGGGTTTGATCCACTCCGTTTCCAACGTTTGCTTGAGAGACTCCAGGTCGCGGTCACCCTTTCTATCAAAAAAATCTACTGCCTGCATGGTTGCCTGAGCCAAGGGGGCGATCAGCGCGATAGGGATGGTCGGATTCATGACACGATTCATGCCCAATGCCATGGAGGGATCGTGGTCTCCCGAAATAATGGCAGTGTAGGTCGGCTGAAACCGGGTGAGGTAGTGCTCCATGTAGGTTTTGTTCAGCTCCTCCAGCTTGGTGGTCACATAACCTTCGCTGTCCTTCTTGATCAGTCTGCGGGTCTTTTTGTTCAAAAAATCATTGCGAATGCCATAGATAAAGTCTTCGAATGCTTCCGAAGTTCGGCGATAGGTCGCCCTCATGCGCACGATATCTTCCTGAGAATATTGGCCGATGTTGGCTTTGAACAGGGCCACGTACATCTCCGTCTCAGCGCGATAATCTTTGTACAGATCTAAAAATCCTGCATCCGTGAGACGATACACAGATTCCTCTGCCGAACTCAGCGTCTGAGCTTTCACGACAGGCACCTGCACCAATCCCAAGAACACGATCCACAACAACTTCTTCCTCATAATTATTTTCACTCCTTGCGAGCCAACGACCACCCATAGCCGGGAATTGCAAGTTCCGGACAAATATGAAAAATAAATCTCAATCAACCGGGGCGCATCCCTTCAGGATCTATCCTCGCGTGCACAGACTGAATTTGCCCTCACTTGAGAGTCCGCCAGTTTCCGTGCATTCCAATACCAAAGAGCAACTAAGTAACAGAGGAATAAAATTTTAAGCATTGTGTGAAGATTGTTAACGTAAAGAGCAACTCGGAGAAAAATGGCAAAAATAGATCGCTCGCGTAGTCGTTTCCATGTCCTTTCATCTAGAGAAGCTTCTCATTTGATCCTTTCGTCAATCGAAATGAAGTCAAGGCCCATCTCTCTATCCTTTTTTTCAAAAGAGCGGGTTTCTCAATTGAATTCTCAAAAACAACATATAACCTGCTTCAATTTCTCAAAATGACCATCTATAATCCTCTCACAAATAGAGGTCCGCTTACAACCTAAAAGCCTCTGAAAGCGTCTCATTTTCACAAATGGTAAGTGGGTGCCGTACTTCGGAAGCTTACTTCAACAAGAATGGAAGAAAATGCACTTATCTCGTTGACTAACAACATATTGTGACCGATAGGTAAAAGTCTTTTTTCTTCTTATCCCCTCTCCGTCGGCCTTGACTTTTCTTCCGTAAACTCTTTTTTTTGTCCTTCGTATTCAGGCCTATACCATCGAAAATCACTTTTTTTCCCCGTTCAACCACATGAAATCAACTATGTCAAACGGAAAATTGCTCAGCTTTTTGTTTCTGTCGGCTCTGCTGGGAAGTGCCCTCACAGTCGGCATCAGTAGGTACGTAGGGGTGGATTCAAAGGCGACGGTTCTCCGCGTGTCTCACGACCCAAGCGCACCTGCTGTCATTTCCAGATTCGATGCCAATGGCGATCAACTACCTACCTTTACTTACGCCGCTGAAAAAGTAATGCCCTCCGTCGTCCACATCAAGTCCACCTCGATGCGACGGACGTCTGGCCAAAGCAGACAAAATCTCCCTGATCCTTTTCGCGATTTCTTTGGCGATGACTTCTTCGGCAGGCCCTATCAGCAACAAGCTCCCCGGCCTCAGGTCGGCTCTGGATCTGGCGTGATCATCAGCCCTGACGGTTACATTGTCACCAACAACCACGTGATTGATGGCGCCGAGGACATGGAAGTCTCCCTATCTGACAATCGCAGCTTCAAAGCCAAATTGATCGGAACCGATCCTTCTACCGACATTGCCCTGATCAAAATCGATGCTTCCGATCTCGAAGCCGTCACATTGGGCAACTCTGATGATCTCAAGGTAGGCGAATGGGTCCTTGCCATCGGAAACCCTTTCAATCTGAACTCCACGGTCACAGCCGGGATTGTATCAGCAAAAGGTCGAAACATTAATATCCTTCAAGATCAGTCTGCCATTGAGTCTTTTATTCAGACTGACGCTGCTGTCAATCCCGGAAATAGTGGCGGTGCATTGGTAGATCTTTATGGCAATTTGATTGGGATCAACACCGCCATTGCCAGTCCCACAGGCTCTTATTCAGGGTATTCTTTCGCTGTGCCTGTGACCATCGTGCGGAAGGTGATGGAAGATCTGCTGGAATTTGGCACCGTACAACGTGGATTCCTTGGCGTGATCATCCGCTCCGTGGATGGAAATCTGGCTAGAGAGGAAGGCCTCAGCATGACAGAAGGAGTATATGTCGATAGCTTGCTCGACAATGGCGCGGCCAAAGAGGCTGGTGTGAAAAAGGGAGATGTCATTCAGGCAGTGAATGACCTTCCAATTAAGAATTCCTCAGAACTTCAAGCCGCGGTGGGAACCCTTCGCCCAGGAAATGAGGTGAAGCTCACGGTCGTGAGAGATGGAAAAGTGAAGACATTGACAGCGGTCCTTCGCAACCGATTGGGCAACACGGATGTTGTAAAGCGCGAAGAGCTCGGCGTGATGGGCAAGCTCGGGCTCGAACTCGAGACGCTTGATTCCCGGACCGCTAGAACCATGCAAATCGACGGCGGTGTTCGCGTAAAAGATGTCGGAGAAGGTGTGGTGAACGACCAAACTCGCATGCGGGAAGGATTTGTGATCACACACTTGGATGGCAAGCCGATCAGATCAGTAGAAGAGTTGGAAAAGTTGCTGGCAAATAAGACGGGCGGTGTCATGTTGGAAGGGGTGTATGAAGATGCGCCTGGGCGCTATTACTATGCCTTTGGCCTGTAATCTTGTTGCCAAATTCTTTCCCTATCAGGGAGCCGGTGTTCACCACCTGCTCCCTGATTTTTTTGGATACATTTTTCGGCACTGAATGAAAGCAGACAAAAGTAGCCCAGCAATGT
The DNA here is from genome assembly GCA_036835375.1 of Bacteroidota bacterium. Classification (GTDB taxonomy): domain Bacteria; phylum Bacteroidota; class Bacteroidia; order J057; family J057; genus JANQTF01. Next base: position 22,746 of record DAITMB010000056.1, on the reverse strand, counting down.
GGCGTAGCCGCAAAAAAAGCCACTTCAAGTCAAAAGCCATTGGCAAAATCGCCGACTTGTAGCGTAATTCGCAATGGAGATGTGCCAGAGTGGTCGATCGGGCCGCACTCGAAATGCGGTGTACCCTCGCGGGTACCGGGGGTTCGAATCCCTCCATCTCCGCTACCAGATCATTCGATTCAATACATTCGCCCTTCACGAATTGTGAAGGGCGATTTTATAAGCATCAGGACTGGTTTATCGCAGAATTATTGTCCAAAAAGACTATTGGGTGTCGAATAATTTATTCAATCCTGCTAAAGCCTTTGGCGACGAGACCATTCGAAGTGACGAGGAGACCACCTCGTATCAAGTTGCCTCTTCCTTTTTCCACTCCTGCTACTTAACTTGCTGTTGTGCAGGTATCACACATCATGGCCGTACCATCGCACAGACCTTGGACTTCTGATCAAGCTACTCATGAATAAGCTCTACTCCTTCGTGGTGACGCTTTTGGCAGGTTTTCTCTTCGCATGGACATTTCCGACGCTTCCTGCGCTACGCACCACCCCTGGAGAGTTTCCAAGGGTGAGTCCGGCGGCTGTCGGTATGTCGAGCGAGTCGCTACGAGCGGTGGATCAAGTGGTCCAGTCTGCCATAGACAGCCAATGGATTGCAGGTGCCGTTTCTCTCGTGGCAAAAGATGGACAGATCGCCTATGAAAATGCTTGGGGGATGAGAGACATTGCCTCTGGCGACTCGTTGGCAATCGATGACTTGTTTCGGATGGCCTCTATGACAAAGCCCATCACCTCGCTGGCCATTCTCCAACTTTTCGAGCAAGGCAAACTTGATTTCCAAGATCCTGTGTCCAAGTACATTCCGGAATTTTCTCAAGCGAAAATTCTCCGCGACGTTGACTTGACTGACAGCACTTGGCAGGGTACTACCGCGCCTACCCCCATCACGATTCACCACTTGCTCACCCATACCTCTGGCATTGCTTATGGCTTCTCAGACACCATGATGAGTCGAATCTACACCAAGGCTGGGATTGTAGAGCTTTCCACACTGAAACCACTCCTGCTCCAAGAAAACATCGCAAAGCTGGCCCGCCTGCCCCTGAAACACAATCCTGGAGTTGCCTGGACCTACGGATTGAGCACGGATGTGCTGGGGCGAGTCGTGGAAGTCGCCTCAGGGATGCCCTTCGACCAGTATCTTCAGCAACATATTTTTGCGCCATTGGGCATGGACAACACGGGGTTCTATTTTGAAGCAGATGATTCTACTCGCCTCAGCACCCTCTACAGCAATCATCCTGAGTACAAACTCGTGCCATTTCCTGATTATCCAGAACGAAACCTCACCGGGAACTTCCCGATCACGGGTGCCAAAACCTACTTTTCTGGTGGTGCTGGCTTGGTGTCCACAGCACATGACTACCTGCGATTCTGTCAAGCTGTCCTCAATGGCGGAGAACTACACGGCACGCGCATCATCCGCGAGGAGACTTTGCAGCACATGAAAGAAAATAAAATTGGAGACCTGCGGGTAGGCAAAAGCTTTTTCAGCTACGGATTCAGCATCAGCACGCCCGAAGAGGCAGGCCATCTCGGACAAAAGGCAGGAAGACTGGGCTGGGGCGGTGTTTTTCAAACGACTTTCTGGATCGACCAAGAGCGAAATTCCATCGCGATTCTCCTGACACAAGTCCTGCCCTCCTATCATCAAGAAAAGATTTACTCCTCCTTTGAGCAGGCTGTAAATGCCGCCTATTTGAATTAGTGCTTTAGATATTGCCCAAATAATTCTGCGGATCTGTACACTGATCCAAAGCAGCAAAGCCCCGTGAAATGGTTGAGCTTTGTCGTCACTGATGTCAACGACAAAGGTTCACACATGATGTAGCCAAAAGCTTATTACCATTTACATTCATTCCTCTACTTGAGTCGAAATAGAGGCAAAAAATCAAGCAGCGGCCTTGCATGCATGCTGGGGGATTCCCCAATCATTTCATGCAGGCCGCTGCTCTTGTCCCAATCGGAACTGATTTCACATTTTGATTAGTCTTATTTCATGACTTTGAGCGTCACCTGCTTGTAAGCGGCAGCACCCAAATCCAAGGCCCGCTGAGAAGGAACCGAGCCTCCAACCGATAGCACAAAGTCGCCCGGCTCCAACACGCTTTCTCCTGCTTCGTTGACCATCATCAAGTCCTTAGGCTTCACAGAAAAGGTCACTTCCTTGGATTCTCCTGGTGCAAGAGCGATCCGCTGAAAGCCTTTGAGCGAATACTGTGGTACGTTCACTGTCGCAGCAACATCCGTCACGTAGAATTGCACTACTTCTTCTGCCGCGTAGGTCCCGGTGTTAGTCAGCGTGGTGGTGAGTGTCACCGTCTCTGAGGAGCGAATGGAAGTTTTTGAAAGACGAGGCTCGCCGTAACTGAAACTTGTATAGCTCAACCCAAACCCAAATGGGAACAAAGGCTCGGCAGTCGCATAGCGATAGGTGCGACCTTTCATGGCGTAGTCCTCATACGGAGGCAGATCATTCACTGACATCGGGAAGGTCACGGGCAACTTACCGAAAGGAGTTCCTTTGCCAAAAATCGCATTTCCTACTGCCATGCCTCCCTGTTCGCCAGGGTACCAAGCAAAAATTAAGGCATCGGCCATCTCGTACACCTCTGGACAAGCGATGGCACTGCCTCCCGTCAGCACGACCACGAGCTTCTTGGCATTGGCCCTAATGGTCTTCAAAAATTCGATCTGGCTAGGTGGCAGTGCGATGTCCTCCCGGTCGCCGAGGTAGCGCGACATGATAGATTCGCCTTCCTCCCCTTCGATGAGTTGAGAAATCCCCAAGCAAGCGATGGTCACATCTGACCCGGCTGCCACTTCCGAAAACCAATCGATGGGGTTGCGGTTCGGCTCGTCCAGGAGAGCCCCCTGGCGATATTTCACCGAAGTGTGAGGGCTCACATTGGCTACCACACCTTCAAGAATGGTGCGCAAATCTTCGCTCACCCCATAGTAATTGGCCAGCAACGCCTGCACGTGAGCAGCCGTAGGTCCACACACGAATACACTGTTGACATCAGGATCGAGGGGAAGGGTCTGCTCATCATTTTTGAGCAGCACCAAGGACTTTTCGGCTGCTTCCATGCTCAGCGCCACGTGCTCTGGCTTGTGGATCCAAGATACCCCAATGGTATCAAAAGGCACGGTGCCCGGTGGGTCAAACATACCCAATTTGAATCGTGTAGGGAGCAGTTCGCGAAGATTGCGATCGATTTCCGCCTCGGTTGTGAGCCCTTCGGCCACCGCTTTCACCAAGCTGGGATAAGTACTGCCACAGTTGAGATTGGTGCCTGTCTTGATGGCAAGAGCAGCAGCTTCTTCAGCCGTTTCTACCACCTTGTGCCCTTGATAGAAATCTACAATGGCCCAACAGTCCGACACATAATAGCCTTTAAAGCCCCAGCGCTTGCGCAGCACCTCCTGCATCAGGTAAGGATGTGCGCAGCAAGGTTCCCCATTGGTCCGATTATATGCCCCCATGATGCCTTCGACATCCGCCTCTTTGACGAGCGCCTCGAAAGCGGGAAGATAGGTTTCCCATAAGTCTTTCATGCCCACTTTGGCGTCAAATTCATGGCGCAACTTCTCCGGCCCACTGTGCACAGCATAGTGCTTGGCCATCCCTGCAGCTTGCAAATACGTGGGATGATTGCCTTGTAGCCCTTTGACATAGGACACGCCGATGCGCGAAGTGAGGTATGGATCTTCCCCGTAGGTCTCTTGCCCCCGGCCCCAGCGAGGGTCACGAAAAATGTTCACATTCGGTGTCCAAAAGGTCAACCCTTGGTAGCGCTTCCGTTGATCGTGCGCAATCGCGACATTGTACTTCGCACGGGCTTCCATAGAAATCGCTTGCGCGATCTGGAAAATAAGCGCTGTGTCAAAAGTCGCGGCCATCCCAATGGCTTGTGGAAACACAGTCGCTCGACCGTTGCGGGCAACACCGTGAAGAGATTCGTTCCACCAATCGTACTCCGGAATCCCAAGGCGATCAATGGCGGGGGCGTTGTGAATGAGCTGACCTACCTTCTCTTCCAGGGTCATTTGAGCAATCAACAAATTGGTCCGCTCTTCAATGCTCAACGTAGGATTTTGGTAAGGATAGTCGTACTCCTGGGCCAGACCAAATTGGAAACAGGCCAGAAAAAATAAAGTGAAAAAAGTCAGTTTCATAAAAGTCCTTTTAAAAAATGTAAAATGAGTAACCTCAAGTCCTGAGGTGCAGTAGGCTTGCGATCCCCCACTCCAGCCCACGAAGTTCTGCCAAGCCTTTCAGCCTGCCAATGGCGGGATAGCCCGGGTAGGTCAATTTGCCAAAATCATCCAATATTTTGTGGCCGTGGTCGGGTCGCATCGGGATGCGCCGTCCTTCGCGCTGCATCAGCAGCAGGATCTCCTGCATCAGCCCAGCCATGTCGGTGTCCCCGTCGAGGTGACCCGCTTCCATGAAGGTGCCGTTTGCTTCTCGCTGGGTATTTCGAAAATGGAGAAAATGAATCCGGGATCCCCATCGGCGAGCCATCCCCAGCACGTCATTGTCGGGACGCGCACCGAGCGATCCTGTGCAGAAGCACAAGCCATTGGCGGGGCTATCCACTGCCTGCATTACGCGCATGACGTCTTCGTCTGTACTCATGATGCGAGGAAGTCCCAGCACAGAGAAGGGGGGATCGTCAGGGTGAATCGCTAGCTGAATCCCCAGCTCCTCGGCAGTCGGTACCACGGCTTCCAAAATCTGATCAGGTGCTTCTGCAGTTGATCGTGGTCGATGTAGGCATACTTTGCCAATTGCGTCAGCACCTCTTCCCGAGTAAAAGCTTCACTGCTGCCAGGCAGCCCCAACAGCACCGTATGTAAGAGCTTCGCTCGCAGGGACTCGTCCATAGACTCGAAGCGCAAGCGCGCCTGCTCAATGGTTTTCTCCGAATATTCGGCTTCAGCCCCAGGTCGCTTCAACAGAAAAAGGTCAGCCACGGCAAAGTCTTCGGGCACAAACCGCAGGGCTTCTGCTCCGTTTGGAAGCCGAAACACCAAGTCAGTGCGCAACCAATCGAGCACCGGCATGAAATTATACGTCACCACATGGATCCCACAACTAGCAAGGTGTCGAAGACTTTGCCGATAGTTTTCAAGCCAAAGATCCACATTACCGCTCCACGTTTTGATGTCTTCGTGGACGGGAAGACTCTCAACCACCGACCAAACAAGCCCGGCTTGGGTAATGATGTCTTGATGCGCCTGAATGGATGCTAGCTGCCAAATCTGCCCCACAGGCACCTGGTGTAGAGCGGTGACAACTCCTTCACAACCTGCTTGAGCCAGGTAGGAAAGTGGCACAGGATCTTTTGCCCCAAACCATCGCATCGTGGGAATCAACCGGGGAATTTCTTTCATGAGGAAATGAATCGTGTAAACCCAAGATCAGAAACCAATGGCGTTGCCACCGTCCACCCGGAGTGAGACGCCCGTGATGTAGGCAGCCTCCTGCGAAGCTAAAAAGAAAACTGCGTTCGCAACATCAGCTGGTTCTCCCAACTTTCCCATCGGGGTGCGAGACATCACTTTGTTTTTTCTTTCGGGGTCATTGTCAAGGGCTTTGGATGACATGGGAGTGCGAATAAAGCCAGGAGCCACGGCATTGACACGAATGCCCACTTCCCCCAATTCTACCGCCATCGCTCGTGTCATGCCCTCTACGGCTGTTTTGGAGGCAGTGTAGGAGATCACTTTGGGAATACCGTACAGTGCTGCCATGGAACTAATGTTGACAATGTTGCCTCGGTTGGGTTGTGTCACCATGACTTTCACGACTTCTCTGGACAAGGCAAATAGCGCCGTTTGATTGGTGTGAACGATCTGTGCAAACTGAGCGTCATTCACTTCTGTTAATGGCAATTTGTGATTGATGCCAGCATTGTTGACCAACACATCAATGCGCTGGTAGCGGTCCACGATCTGTTGCACGAAGGCAGGGATTTCCGCGAGGTCATCCATGTCGAAGCGCAGCCCCTCCACTTGGGGGCCGAGTTCATGGGCTGCGGCTTGCAGCTTTTCATCGTTGCGACCTGTGATGATGACTTGACAGCCAGCTTGCGCAAATCGGCGAGCTGTGGCCATTCCAAGGCCTGAAGAACCGCCTGTGACCAGGACAATGGGAGAATTTGACATAGGTTCGTTGAAGGAAAAATCAATAATCGCCGAAAAGTTAAGGGAAAAGTGTTAGCGCAACAGGGAGTACAGAAATAAATTCAGCGATTTTTGTCTTGGAATAGGGGCGCCATCTCTTCTCAGTGCGGCATCCATGCTTGCATGTGATCAGCAATCGGAATCAGATCCGAGCATGACGTTCCGATAGAGCGTCATTGAATGGTATCTTTCGAGCCATCCACGTCCATGTTGGTGATGTATATCAGCAACCGGCAGAGGCAATCATATAGATTCGCATCGATCAAATAATATTTATCCATCCACTAATGAACTTTGGGAATCAACACTAAAGGAGCGAAAAGATGGATTAGGAACAATTCGTCCATCATTCTCTAAAAGTAGCATCCCAACCGAGGGGAGTTACATTCGGTGCTAACTTATTATACTATGCCCCCGCTAAAAGTCGTCTTGATCTTCAGCGGTTGGTTTGCGCCTTTTTCGCCCCCGATGGCTGAGCAATTGAAGAAGTGAGCGAGCAATTTCGCGCCATTCGGCATCGGGAGATTCCGTAGAGACTGGACGATCAGCTCTCAGATACCAGTAGGATGCATTGTTGGCGTCCCCTTCCTTTCGATGTAAGTAAGCATGGACCCAAGCGCTGTCTGCATCTGGGGCTTGATCCACGAGGTCATGAGCAATCTGCCACTGCCCATGAGCATCGTACCAAAGTGCCTGGAGTGCGGGAGAAAGCCTGGAAGGTGGTGCAGGCTCCCGCAGGGTGGCAAAAAAGTCAGTGAAGTCCATTTACAAAACTAAAAAGTAGCGGCTCCGCAGACAAGGCGCCATGTCGAGTTCAAGGTAATTATCTTGCTGCATGTGCCGCTGAGGTGCTGTGTTTTCATGGCATCAAGACAAAGATAGAGGCAAAAAAGGGGGAGCCGATGAGCATCGTGGAAAAGTCAGAGCTTCAAAAAAATCTTCTTCCGATACATGACCCACACAGGTAGGAACACGATGGCGGTGTAGAGCAAAGCCCACAGTAAAGACGCAAAACTTCTCTCCCACCCGAAAGCCTCAAGTCCATCCATTAACCCGTCCTTGATACTGGTCGCATCCGAGCCACCGAGCCGGATCGTAAACAAGTCTCCCATAATGCCGTGAAGCACATAGGCAGTGATCGCATTCGCGCCGAAGACCTGCGGAATATAAATCCAGCCTTTTTTCCCCTTGACATCCAGCAACCAGATCAGCGCTCCCAGTGTCATACTGGCCAGCCCGGCGGTGTACATCACAAAGGAACTTGTCCAAAGATTTTTGTTGAATGGAAAAAACCAGTCCCACACATTTCCTATGAAAAAAGCGGCGAACCCCCCAAGCAACAGCCAAAAAGCTTGCTGCGTACGGTCAGGCTGCCGAAGCAATACCTGGCCCGCCATCATCCCCAATATTCCTGTGACCATGGAGGGCAACGTGCTAAACAACCCTTCGGGATCCCAGCTCCGCTCATACAGACGCCCAGGGATGAGCAGCCGATCGAGCCACGCTTGAAGATTTGTCCCCGGCTCCAGGTTACCGGCGATAAAGGATTCGCCGATCGGCCTGAGTCCGCTCACAGCTACTGTGCTGTGGGCACGCGCGACCTCGCCAGTGCTCAGCGCCATGCGGATCACCTCGTCGATGGGCACTGGTAAAAAAGTCATGGTGAGCCAATAGCCCACCAGCAGCCAGCCTGCCACCCACGCTTGCCGCCGCCAATCACTGTATAAAAAAAGGAGGGAACAAAACAGAAACACAATCGCGATTCGCTGCAACACGCCAGGAAGGCGGATTTCGGAAAAGTCAAAAGAAGGAAACAAAGACAAGAACAGCCCCAACCCAAAAATCATGGCTGCGCGCTGGAAAATCTTCCCGTGCATCGACCGAGGCGTATCGCCCCGTTCCAGCCGCTTGCTGTATGCCAAGGCGACCGAAACACCCACGATGAAGAGGAAAAAGGGAAACACCAGATCTGTTGGCGTGATACCATGCCAGTCTGCGTGACGCAGCGGAGGATAGATATGCCCCCAATCGCCGGGATCATTCACCACGATCATACCAGCGATGGTGAGGCCGCGCAGCACGTCCAGGGAAAGCAAGCGCGGGGGAGAACTAGGGAGAGAGGTCATAGAGGGAGCAGTTGAGTCAATATACGCGTGAGATCCTGAGCATCCAGAGCCAGATAATCTACTCCAATTTCCCGTAATTTTTGGTCATGTCCTTCAAAGATATGAGACGCACCCAAAAATCCAATGACGGTCAAGCCCGCGGCTTTAGCCGCAGTCACGCCCGCGACGCTATCCTCCACCACAAGACACTGGGCGGGAGGAAGACCGATTTGCGCGAGGGCGTGGAGATACACGTCTGGAGCAGGCTTAGGAGCTGCTACCTGCTCTGCGGAGTAAATCCTGCCTTCAGAAATGTGATCTACGCCAGCCAGCTTCAGGGACTGCTCGACATGAGCCACACCAGAATTGGAGACAATCGAAATCGGAAGGCGAATTGCAACCATGAGCGCAGCCATGCCCGGAATGGCCTGCAACGATTCACGGAAGGCCACGTGGTGTTGCGCTTTCATGCGTGGCAGGAGATCCGATGGCTGGGGACGACCCAATTCCGAAAAAATGACTTTCAGAATATCCGTTTCCAACATCCCCGAAAACCGTCGGCAGTGCGATTCCTCGTCGCTCCGGTATCCATACTCGGCCAGCATGACCAGCGCAATTCGCGTAGCCATGATTTCACTATCGACGATGACGCCGTCGCAGTCAAAAAGTAGATGGGTGATGCTCAAAGGAAAGGGATTTGCGGAGAATGAGAAATCGAATGATGCAAGCAGGAACGACATGCGACCGACATACAACAGCTTTTCAGCCTAAAACTAAGAAAACCTCCCCCGGCGAACCAAGGGAGGTGTTTCTAAATATTGACTTTTTACGAGACGATCGCCGCGTGCGACGACTCAAGGAAAGAGAAGAAAAGGACTTCAACATTGAGTAGTTCAATGTAGCACGCCATTGACTCTGGCCAGAAAATTAATCCTCGCGACGCATCATCTCCCCGTTTCTCATCAAATCCAACTCTCCCTGAATTGCCTGAAGACGGTCTTTTTCGTTGAAAATCGTCTGCCGTTGATTCTCATTTGCAACCCTGTTTTCCTCAATGTTGGCGAGGGTCTGGGCCAACGTGGTTTGTAGCCTAACAGAATCACGATGAAGGCGGTCCTGATCTTTGAGGGCCTTATCAATTATTTTTTGCTGTGCCTCCAAGGCCAATCCCAACTCATACATTTGCACTTCGGGCTGCATGGACTCCATCCAGTATTTTACCCGATCCATCACATCGGGGTGGGAGCGGGAGGTCAGGAAATTCTCGTTGCCAGCAGAAATAAACATTGTTACTTCTGATTGATCGCTAGTGCCCCTTCCCGGTTTCTCCACCCGGAAATAATAATCAAGTGCTGTACTTGAGAACGTAGGGATTTGTACCTCTACCAACGACACAAGGCCATTTCTGGTAGAAGCTTTTTTACCGGAAGCATCTTCCAAAGATTTTTTCAAAACGGCGGCCACACTAGATACTTGCCCGGTGTAGGTCATGGTCAGGGCATTGGCATCAGCTTTTTTGAGAAAGGGCTTTGACCCTTCCATCACCTGCTGAGCGAAAGTAGGTGTGATGAAGACCAGCGTGAGGGAGACCCATAGAAATAGTAGAATTTTCATGATTTGGAAGGGGTTAGGTGGCAAATAAATAATATATGAAGGGGATGAAGAGTGATCAAACAGTAATCATTCACCAACTCCAACAGATCGCGGCCAGAGAAGATCACCAACAAATGTGTGGCATGACAAAGGTTTGTACATGAGACTGTACTAAGCGACATTCGTCACCTTTCTCATTTATGTGAATTGATCACTCCCTGCACACGCAGCCCTACATCAGCCAAGCCATTCGATCACATCGCTGCAATCAGTAGCTCAATGTCTCGATAATTCATGTTCAACCCAAAAATCACGGCCAAATTCTTTTTGGTGATGTGGCGACGGTACACGTAGATGCCGTGCTTGAGTCCTTCGTTGTATCGAAGGACTTGATCCAAGCCGCCGGAATCGCCGATTTTGACCAAAAGGGGACCCAAAATATTGGAAATGGCCATGGAAGCAGTGCGCGACACCCGCGAGGCAATGTTGGGGACACAGTAGTGAATCACGCCATGCTCAATGTAAGTCGGGCGATCATGGGTCGTAGGATGGCTGGTCTCAATACAGCCTCCTTGGTCAATGGCCACATCCACAATGACAGAACCTTCTTTCATATCGGCGACCATGTCAGCAGTCACCACGATGGGCGAGCGGCTGCCTTCCCGAAAAGCTGCCCCGATCACTACGTCGGAGGAAATGACTGCGTCACGAATAAAATTTCGTTGTGCGACAGAAGTGTATACATTGATGCCCAGCTCTTTTTCGATTCGCCTGAGCTTGTAGATCTCTTCGTCGATGATGCGCACCCGCGCACCCATGCCCATCGCTGTTTGGGCGGCATTGAATCCCACAGTACCCGCGCCGATGATCGTGATTTCAGCAGGAGGAATGCCCGTGACACCTCCCAGCAGGATCCCTTGGCCATTGTTGTTGCCTGTGAGCAACTCAGATGCGATGTGAATGGATGCTACCCCAGCGATTTCACTCATCATCTGCACCAAAGGCAAGGAACCATCGGCACTGCGAAAAAACTCGAAGCCAATGGCCGTGATCTGCTTTTTGATCAGATGGTTGAGGTACTCGGGACTGAGGCTCCCAAGATTCACCGCCGAAATGATGACTTGGTGGTCACGCAGCAAGTTGATTTCGTCCTCAGACAGCGGTGATACTTTGAGAATATAATCCGCTTGCTTGAAAATGTCCTCCGCCTTATAACAAACCACAGCCCCTGCATCCGAAAAATCCTTGTCTGTGTAGCGCGCGCCTACCCCGGCTTCTCGCTCTACATACACTTGGTGTCCATTGGATACCAGTACCTCCACAGTAGCTGGGGTGAGCGCGACGCGATTTTCCTGAAAAAAAATTTCCTTGGGTACCCCGATTCGGAGTACCGCTTTGTTTCGCTGAATCTGAACGGGCATCTCCATTGGAACTGCCCAGGCGCCCGGAGTGAGACCCGAAAAGATTCCTTTATCGATGGAAAATGCCATGGGGAAAGCTGAAATGAGTATGCAATGCTACGGAGTTCCTTGTTGAGAAAGAAATTTCGCGATTTCTGGCGAATCAACCAGAAAAATTTCATTTCCGCATTTATTTCTTTAAAAAATCATACGGTATGAAGGTAATTCCACGGCCAGCCCACACTCATCAGCACCGCCGAAGGGATGGACTGGCACTCAAATACCCAGATTTTTTCCTGCCAACGAGTACTTTTTAAGGTGAATCTCTCGCGCGTCGCCTGAAAAATCTGTCTCCAATACAAGATCTACCCGCTCTTCAGGCAAGAGCGAGGAAATGCGCTCCGGCCACTCGATGAAGACCCAACTCTCCCCGTCCACATAGTCATACCAACCTATTTCTTCAGCTTGCTCCTCGGCGGAGAGTCGATACAAATCGAAATGATGGACCGGCACATCTGCGCCTTCATAGCTGTGAACCAAGCTGAACGTAGGACTCGTGACCGAATCTGTCACCCCTAACTCGCTGCACAAACTTCGAATCAAGGTCGTTTTTCCCGCACCCAATTCCCCATAGAATGCCAACACCCTGCATTCTCCGACGAATTCCAGAATCTGTCGAGACAACTGAGGAAGCTCTTCTAGGCGCTGGTTTTTGAGCATTAACTCGTCCATCATGACCTCAACGCTGCTTGGGCACTAGATCCACGATGGGAATGAGCATTTCTTCCAAGCTGATGCCTCCGTGTTGGAAAGTATCTTTATAGTAATTGACGTAGTAATTGTAGTTGTTGGGATAGGCAAAGAAGTGGTCTTCCATCGCAAACACATAAGAAGAGCTCACATTGGTACGAGGCAACTGGGCTTGCTCGGGCTTGCGGAAAGTGAGCAAATACTTTGCACTTTCGTCGTAATTAAGGTTTTTGCCTTGCTTATAGCGCAAATTCGTGGTAGTGGCGCGGTCACCGATGATTTTCACTGGGCGCTTCACCCGCACGGTACCGTGGTCGGTGGTGAGAATGATTTTGACATTGCGCTGCGAGAGGACTTTGAGCATGCGAAGCAGCGGAGAAAATTCAAGCCAGGAACGCGAAATAGAGCGATATGCAGCCTCATTGGGAGCTAATTCCCGAATCAAGTTCATCTCCGTGCGGGAGTGAGAGAGCAAGTCAATAAAGTTGAAGACAATGACATTGAGGTCATTTTGCAAGAGATTCATCGCATTATCAGCGATGATCTTGCCGTCGTCATTGGTGATGACTTTGTGGTAACTATGCTTGATGTTCAGGCGTTTCCGCGCAATGTGCTCAGCAAGAAACTCCGCCTCGAACTGATTTTTTCCTCCTTCTTCTTCGTCATTTTTCCAATATTTCGGAAAGCGCTCAGAGATTTGCAAAGGCATCATGCCCGAGAAAATAGCGTTCCGGGCGTACTGGGTAGCAGTCGGGAGAATGCCCATATACAACTCTTCGTTCCGAATGTAGAAGATCTCCGAGAGAATGGTCTCAAAGGCTTTCCACTGATCGTAGCGAAGGCAGTCAACGAGAATAAAGAACACACTTTCGTAGCCTTGGCCCAAGTGAGGAAATACTTTCTCGGGCAAAATATCGGGCGAGAACAGCGGTCTTTGCTGCAAATCATGCGTGTTCACCCAATCGACATAATTGCGCCCGACATAGCGGCCAAAGTTGTTATTCGCTTCCGATAACTGATTGGACAGCACCTCTTCCATGCTTTTGTCCTCATTTTCCTCCATCTTCCCCTCCCAGAAGGTGAGCTTCCGGTAGATATCCCCCCAATCTTGGTAGTCATTCTCTTCAAAAAATTGCATCGCAATGTTCCGAAAATCCTGCTGGTAGTCGGAGTTGACCTTGGCGGTGATAAGGCGCTTGTTCTCAAGGACTTTCTTGAGCGCCAATAAGATCTGAGACGGCTTGACAGGTTTGATCAGGTAATCAGAAATCTTCGCCCCGAGCGCCCCTTCCATGATGTGCTCCTCTTCGGACTTGGTGATCATGATCACCGGGATATTGGGCCGAATCTGCTGCAATTCTGTGAGGACTGTGAGCCCATCCATTCCCGGCATTTGCTCATCCAAAAATATAATGTCGAAGTGAGTCTGCTTCACCAACTCCAGCGCATCTACCCCATTGCTGACTGCCTGTACATCAAAATTTTTCTCCTTCAGAAACATCATGTGCCCCTTGAGCAGGTCCACTTCATCGTCCACCCACAGAATCTTTGCGTTTGCCATAGTATCAAGTTGAAATTGTCGAAGTTATATAGAGTTTAGATTGATGAACAAAGCATTCCCTTGTGGATAACATCCGCGATCAGGGTAATTCTTCAAAAATAGGAAAGATCAGTCCATAGGCGATAAAGAGTCAGTAGAAAATCGGTGTTTGGGGTATCATTGATCGACAAGCAGAGCGCAGAATAAAAAAATCATGTCTTCAGGCAAATTTTCATTTCGAGCAAAAGACTTTGAAGTGCTGTGTTTTCATCTCAAAAAAATTCTTCGCGACCTATGAAAAAACAAAGGAGAATGATCGTTTAGACGGGAAATGATCGTCAGGGTTCCCCCAGCCTCTCCCGCGAAAAGGACTTGTCAGGCTGCCACTTCCTTCTCACCTTTGAAGTAGAAATCTACCTTTTGGAAACCTAGTAACTTGTGAAATCTAGCACCAACTCCAGCCCCAAACCTAGTCTCAAGCTGTCAAAGATTATCAACGACCCCGTTCACGGCTTCATTGAAGTGCCTCGGGGGGCGATGTTGTCTCTCATCGACACGCCGGAATTTCAGCGTCTTCGGCGCATCAAGCAATTGGGACTCAGCGCCTTGGTGTACCCTGGCGCCATGCACACTCGCTTCAACCACGCCCTTGGCGCCATGCACCTCATGCGGCAAGCCCTCGAAGTGCTCAAGCGCAAGAAGGTCAAGATTTCCAAAGAAGAATACAAGGCTACGCTGATTGCCATTTTGCTCCACGACATTGGCCACGGCCCCTTTTCACACGCACTGGAAAGTGTCATCATCCAGGGTCTTCACCACGAGCAAATGAGCCTTGCGCTCATGCAATCGCTCAATAAGCGAATGGAGGGAAAGCTCAACCTCGCCATCGATATTTTCACTGGCGAATACGAACGTCCCTTCCTGCATCAACTCGTTTCGGGACAACTCGACATGGATCGGCTCGATTACCTCATCCGTGACAGCTTTTTCACAGGGGTGGCGGAAGGCGTAGTCGGCATCGACCGCATCACCAAGGTCCTCAATGTGATGAATGGCAAGCTCGTCGTGGAAGACAAAGGCATTTATTCGATCGAAAAATTCATCGTGGCTCGTCGACTCATGTATTGGCAGGTGTACCTACACCGGGCTGCCGTGGTCGGCGAGCAAATGCTGGTCAACATCTTGCGGCGCGCCCGAGAGCTGTTCGAAAAAGGAAAAGAAATAGAATTGGATCCTCATCTCGGCTACTTTTTCCATCATCACCCTACCGGAAAAGACCTCAGCGACGAAGTGCTCGCACAATTTATCCAACTTGACGACGTCACCATCGAATATGCCATCAAGCGTTGGCAGCTACACGAAGACAAGGTCCTTTCGGAGCTGTGCCAACGGCTGCTCAGTCGCCGCTTGTTCAAGATGAAAATTGCTGAGCGCCCCCTCCCCCCTACCGATTTGCGTCACCTGCAAGAAGCCTACGCCGAAAAACACGGCATAAGCCCTCATGAAGCAAGCTACTTCATCTTTTCCGGCCGTGTGTCCAATCAAGCCTATCTTGAGCACAGCCAAGATCCCATCATGATTTGGTTCAAATCCGGGCAAGTCAAAGACCTAGCCGATGCATCCGACATACAGAATATCCACTCCCTATCAGAACCCGTCGTGAAGTATTTCATCTGCGGACCAGAAGAAGTCATGAATAAGTAGGTCGTTATTGACTACCACGTAAAAAGCCTCGGGGGCTTTCCTAACCCGCGAGGACATCCTCTCCTACGTCGCGGGATCAACAAAACCCGCGAGGACTACCAATTATTTTTCCGACTGTTTCGCTATCTTCAGCGCCATGAAATCAACCTGCGCTAT
This sequence comes from Bacteroidota bacterium, assembly GCA_036835375.1. Taxonomy (GTDB): domain Bacteria; phylum Bacteroidota; class Bacteroidia; order J057; family J057; genus JANQTF01. The sequence continues at coordinate 7,247 of DAITMB010000056.1, read as the reverse complement.
CGCATTGCTCCTCGTTTTGGTGTTGACTTCTTGTCAGAAGACAATCGAAGCAGAATGGACGCCTCTTCTCGATCGGGACTTGTCGCAATGGGACCAATATCTGAGCTACAGGCACCAACTCGGCTACAACGGAGAACAGCCAAGGGATGAACAGGGAAATCCCATTGAGCCTATCGGATTGAATCCACAAGGCTATGATGTTTTCACGATGGGGGAAGATGATGGTGAGCCTGTGCTTCACGTGAGCGGTGAGATTTATGGATGTGTGATCAGCAAAAAAGAATATGCTAACTACCACTTGCGGCTTCAGGTGAAATGGGGGGATCTCAAGTGGACGCCAAGAAAAAACCTACTGAAAGATTCTGGCATCCTATACCATTCGGTAGGACCGATGGGCGCAGAATATTGGCGCAGTTGGATGCTTTCCCAGGAATTTCAGATCATGGAAGGCCACATGGGCGACTACTGGAGCCAGGCTAATTCTGCTATCGATATCAGAGCCTATATTCCGGAGTATATCATGAATCCGATCGCTGATGTCAGTCAGGATTTTATTTCGATGGGCAAAGGGGAAGAGATCACGGGGTTGGCCTTGCGTAGTGCTAATTATGAAAAGCCCCCGGGGGAATGGAACACACTGGAGCTGATCTGTTTTGAAGGAAAAAGCCTCCACATTGTCAATGGCGAAGTAGTGATGGTATTGCAAAACTCCCGTTTTGTAGAAGATGGCAAGCCTTTTCCACTCGACAAAGGGAAAATTCAACTGCAAAGTGAAGCTGCTGAGATCTTTTATAAAGACATCCACGTCAGGGAATTGGCATCCATGCCAGAAGCGTATGAGATCTTTTTCTAATCAAGCATAGAAAGAGGCAATTCCTTATCCTCGCAACTATATTTTTCCGCTATCAAAACATTGCAGCTCGAAAATGTAGGCATTAACGCTTCCCTTCCCAACTCCCAACTCCCAACTCTCCCAACACTCAACTCCCAACTCTCAACTCTCCCCAACTCTCCCAACGCCTATCCCCCCAGCCCTTCGCGTTGAAGGTCTTCTCTGGATTCGGTGGTGCCACTGGCCTCCTGTAGCCACTGCCAGCGATCCCGAATGTGGACAGGTGTGGGATCTACGGGCGGATTGGTGGGCAAAAAGAAAAAGACCGTTGTGCCAACACCCAATTCCGACTCGATCCAGATACGGCCTTCGTGCTGCTCCACGATCTTTTTCACAATCGAAAGGCCGATCCCAGATCCTTGGTAGGCGCTTTGCTGATTGTGCAGGCGCAGGAAAAGGGCAAAAATCTTCTCTTTATAAGCCTCTTCCATCCCGATGCCATTGTCTTTGACCGAGAAAATGTATCCGTTGTCCGTGGCTTCTGCCCGGATCTCGATCATGGGTTTCTCCTCGGAGCGAAACTTGATGGCGTTGTCGATGAGCTGAGTGAAAAGCTGGTCCATCTGCTGGGCATTGGCCCGAATGGTCGGCAGGTTAGGAATGCTGATCCTCGCACCCTGAAGGGTCTTGTCCTGCTGAAAGCGCCGCAGGATGTTTCCCACCACTTTTCCAATCTCGACCTGGCTATATTCATAATCAAAGACTCCGATGACAGAATAAGTCAGCAAATCATTCAACAAGCGGTCCATTCGCTTGGCACCTTCAGTGATGAATGTGAGGTATTCCTCTGCTTCTTTGTCGAGCTGATTTTTGTAGCGACGAGCCAGCAGGGTCGAGAAGCTACTAATGTTGCGCAATGGCTCGCGAAGGTCGTGAGAAGCGACGTGAGCAAATTGACGTAAATCTTCATTGGAACTGCCCAATCGGTCATTCTGGCGACGAATTTCCGCATTTTTATCCTCCAGGAGCTGATTGATTTCCCGGAGAGTTTTGTTTCGCACGTAAGCCATGTAGAGAATGACCAGCAAAAATACGATCCCAGAACCGAATCCATAGACATACAACATCCGTTTGGAGGCTTCTAATTCCTCTTTTTGCTCCATGATGGTGTACTCCCGTTTGGTGATTTCATAATCATTCTCCAGCCTCGACATGTTTCGCAGAACCTCCTGATTGACTATGGAGTCTTTTAAGGCGTAATGTTGCCGCAGGAAGACAAATGCCCTGGCAGAATCACCCTGTAGTGCATAGATCTCCGATCGAATTCGATAGTTGCTGGCGAGCAACCCTGCCATTCCTTCCCGCGAAGTGAGCGCCCCTGCTTCATCCATGGTCCGTATGGCCAATTCATATTCCTGGGCCATGCCGTAGGCTTTACCAAGGTCGTTGAGGAAAGAAATGGCATCGCGGTTGAACCCATTTGCACGACAGATTTCGATGGAAGCTTTCAAGGAATCAATGGCTTCCTGAATCCTCCCTTTTTCCATGAGAATATTGCCGGTCAACCCAAGAGAATAAGCTTCTCCGTAGATCGACTGATCTTCCCGCGCGTCGCTGCGCGCCTTGCGAATGTAGAACAATGCCGAATCCAATTCACCCAGTGAAAAAAAGGCGATTGACAGCGAGGATAAATAGGTGAAATGAGAAACATGCACTTGCCTACCTACCCGATAGGCTCGCTGATACGTCTCCATGGACTGCTGATATTGCCCAATCTCCCAATACAATGACCCCAGTGATAAAAGTGAGAAGGCGAGGTGGGAGGTATCGTTGATGCTTTCGGCTAATTTGATGGAACGCATCTGGCAATCCATTGCCAACTGATAATTGTTGCTAAGCATGTAGGCATTGCCGAGACTGATCATCAGTTGCGCTTCTTGCGCGGGTTTGATTGTCAAGGTCCCCAACAAGCGCTGTGCCCTAAGTAACTGATCGAGCGCTGTGAGGTAATCTCCCTTGGTGAGTCTGATTTGACCCGATGATACAAGGGCTTCGTATTGCCGCCTGGGGTTATTAGACAAAAAAGCGTATTCGCTGCTGCTCGAAAAAGCCCAATAGGCGGAATCGAGCTCGTCAAATTCCAAGTAAGCCCTTCCAAGTTGAAAATACGTCTCCGGAAGGTCGGCCTCTTTTCCTTCTTCTAGTTGAAGGTACACTGCCTTGCGGAGACTGTCAATCACAGGCTGGGCGATGGCGGTATCAGGCCAGAAACACCATCCCAGCAGGACAAGGAGCACGCAAAGGAGACGATTGGGCAGCGGATCGGACATGTGTGATGAGAGAAAATTTCCTGTCAGAGATCGAAAGATACGAGTTGGTTATCGATTCATCAAAATGAATCGACAAGCTGACCGGGCAAGGTAAAATAAAAAGTACTTCCTTCTCCTTCAGAAGAGCTCACCCAAATTTTACCACCGTGTTGCTGCACAATTCGACGGGACACGGCCAAGCCTACCCCAGACCCCAGGCCATCTTCTATCCCCGATCCTTGAAAAAACAGATCGAAAATCTGGGATTGTAGCTGATCGGGTATCCCGATTCCATTATCTTTCACCGATATCAAGTAGCGATTTCCACTTTCGATGCTGCTGATGGTCACCTCGGGATCTTCTTTGCCTCGAAAGCGAATGGCATTGCTCAGTAGGTGCTGAAAGAGTTGCACCAATTGCCGTTTGTCCCCCCTGATGTTGGGCAGCTGGTGCATCTGCACGCGGGTGGCTTTGTTACGCTCTTGTTCTGGCAGCGAGCGAATCGCTTCTTTCACGACATCACTCAGCGCAATGGATTCCCACTGCTCGGGATCGTTTCTCACGCCCGAAAAGGCCAGAATGCCCGCTAAGAGCGCATCCAGTTTTTTAAGATGATCCCCGATTCGCTTGTATGCGTTTGATCGCCCCTCGTCCTTGGAACCTGCATACAATTGCTCCAGTTCTCCCCGAATTCCCTCCACAGGTTCGCGCAGGTCAATCGCAGCCAGATCAGAAAGGCGCCTCAGTTCCGCATACGACGTTGAAAGTGCCTCATTTTGATGCTGAATTTCCTCGTTTTTCTCTAACAGGAGCCTACTGGTCTTGGCTTGGTGGAGGTAGCGGAGGTAAGTGAGCCACACCACCACAAAGAGCATCAAGAGACTACCCAGAATGATGATCAGCCAGAGACGAGCTTTGGTGATTCTGGTTTCTGACTCAAACCACTTGTTCTGTGACTCCCTTTTTCGCAGCTCATAATCGGTCTGCAAGTAGCTAGCCTGGCGCAACTTCGCCCATTTTTGCAGCGAGTCTTTGTGTGAGACATATTGACTGAGATAGGACAGGGCTTGATTGATTTGGCCCAGTTCCTGATAGACCAAGGCGAGTCCACGACACGCATCGACCTTCAGCTCTTCCGAACGCACTTCTTCCGAAATCGCGAAAGCCGTCTCCATCAGATCAAGTGCTTCGGCCTTTTGTCCCACGGCGAGGGTGGCATAGGCCTGCACAATGGCATATTCGCCTGCTTCCAATCGTGTCCCGGCAATGTTAAATTGTTCTACGGCCTCTTTTAGCAAGGGAATGGCCCGATCGTGAAGCTCTTGCGCATGATAGATCGAACCAATTAAGCCCGTGGATAAGGCAATCCCATATTGATACCCCTGAGATTCCGCCATTTGAAGAGAAACCTCAGCTTCGTCCATGGCCCGCTCCAGCTCGTCCATGTCTTTGTAGAGTTGCGCGACGGAAGCCTGGATCTGATATTTGTAGATCTTTTGATCGGCACCATGATAGAGAAATAAGGCACTTCGGAGGTTATGAAGCGCTTTGTCATATTGCTCCATTTCCCAATAGATCTGCCCAATTTTATCGAATGTGGCGGCAATCCCGAGGGTGTCCTTGTCGCGCAAATAATGGTCTTTGGCTCGAAGAAGGTAGTCCAATGCCAAGGGCATGTTGCCGAGCATTTTGTAGTTTTCGCCAATGTTGGCCAGATTGGCAGAAATATATTTGGTCTGGTCATTGCCACCCAATTTTGAACTTAGCTCCTCAGCTTTCCAGTGATACCCAATGGCGCGGCTGAATTCATCCATCCAGAAATAATTTCTTCCCGTGAGGTTCAGGATTCGAAATTGTAGCTCAGCATTTTTTGCTTTTTCGGCAGATTCCAAGCCCGCCTGAAGATATTGCAGGGCGCTTTCGTGCTCAAATTGACTAAAGTATTCTTCCCCAATCGCCAAGTAGGTCGCAGCAGCAGCGACATGGTTTTCCTGTCGCTGATACTCTTCCACGATGGTTCGAAGGCTGTCCACCGGATGAGCGCGGGCGAGTGATGGCAGCATGAGTGCTGCGGAGATCAGGATAGAAGTAATAGCGTAGTTTCGAAGCATGTGACCAAAATCTAAAAGGGATCCGCACTTGTGCAACACGGGCTGAAAGACATCAAGAAAGCTACAGAAAAATACAAGAAGCTAAAAAACAGAACAGGAGGAAACAACTACCACTTGCAAACCCGTGTTCTTGTGGGAGGAAGATGATAGAAAAAGTGAATCCAACTTGGTTTTGAAAATTGTAAAAGTCCGTAAGAAACGTTTCTACAACAAAAACTGACATCCTGCGGACTTCGACTTGATCTATCTGAGGGTTCGTCAAGCCAGCGAGGGATCGTAAAAAAACTTGCCAAATCATCCCACGAGCATTTCAATAAATAGACACTTTTCTTGCGACATTCCAACCAATTAAACGTTTGAGGACGACTTTTGCACCGAAAATCAAATTTAGAAGCGACCTTGACCCCAAAGCTTGTGATGTGATGGACTTCAACACTTGGGAGCCGAGCGTTTGATTTGCATGGTTGGTTTAGGTAGATTTCGGGCAGCAAATTGCACTGTTACCTTATTTTTGAATCAATGAAACAAACTTTCGCCTCCCTCCTCCTGCTCGGTATGTTGCTCAGCACCGTGCCGGCATTCTCCCAGATCTCTACTCCTTCCCCCAGTCCAGCCGCCACGCTCACCCAAATGGTGGGATTGACCAAAGTAGAATTTGAGTATTCGCGTCCAAGCGTCAAAGGTCGTACCATTTTTGGAGACCTCGTTCCATTTGATGCGATCTGGCGTACTGGCGCAAATGGTGCCACCAAGGTTACCTTTTCCAGCGATGTAAAGCTGGAAGGAAATTCCGTTACGGCTGGATCCTATGCCCTTTATACCATCCCGGGAGAGTCATCCTGGACCGTCATGCTCTACAATGACTTGAGCCTTGGTGGAAATGTAGGTTCATACAAAGCTGAAAATGAAGCACTTCGCTTCAAAGTCACGCCGCAGTCTATGCCTTTCTCGGCGGAGTCTTTCGTCATCAATATGGACAATCTGACGGCGAACAGCGCCACGATTTACCTCATTTGGGACAAGACAATGGTCCCCATCAACTTAGAAGTACTGGACGATGCGAAGGTCATGGCCTCCATTGAGCGCGTCATGGCAGGTCCCGGAGCCAACGATTACTACCAAGCTGCCATGTACTATTACCAGACCGATCGCGACATTGATCAAGCCTTGGTTTGGATTGATCTCGCACTCGAAAAGGGTGGCGACCGCTACTGGATCATGACCAACAAGGCACGCATCTTGGGCAAGATGGGCAACAAAAAAGAAGCTACTACTGTCGCTCGTCGCGCAAAAGAAATGGCTAAAGAGGCTGGTAATGAGGATTATGTAAAAATCAACGATGGCTTGATCAAGGAATTCGGAAGCTAATCTTCCAACTTCTTTCTATTAGGATTCGTAACAGAGTCCAATATGAAAAAAATACCTCCCATCCTCCCCCATCGTCTTCGTGCTTTGGCTTGGATGGGAGTTTTTGTGTGCGGATGTTTTGCTGCTCCTTCGCTTTGTGCTCAAGATTTTGCAAATGGGAACAAGGAGGTAGCTCCGCCGAAGGCTTCAAGCTCTCAGCACCGCATCACGTGGGATGCGCCAATCCCCCTTCAAAGCTCTTTGTCACAGCACGCGACTCAACAAACCCTCGTCCTCAGTAAAGCTTGGCTTCCTGAATTTGCCAAATCCAATCCCTCTGGTCATTCCTACCTATGCCGGGTCGAGACCTCCCTCGAGTCCCAGATGAAAATTCCTTTATGGATTCGCGCCGGCGAAATGCCAGCCATCCCACAAGCCGGAACGGGCAATATTTACGTACGTTGGAAATTGCTTCGTTTTTGACCGCGTCGCGTTCCGCAGGCTTCCCAACTCTCAACTCTCAACTCTCCAACTCCCAACTCCCAACTCCCAACTCCCAACTCCCAACTCTCCAACTCCCAACTCCCCAACTCCCAACTCTCCAACTCCCAACTCTCCAACTCTCCAACTCCCAACTCCCAACTCCCC
>DAITMB010000055.1:12460-31706 GCA_036835375.1 Bacteroidota bacterium | reverse complement strand
GCCCAAACACCGAGACGCGGAAATCCCTGCAATCATCCTGGCGCTGAGTGTGTTGATCAATCTTTTTTCCGGTCCTCACCGCCTGTTGATTCTCAATACCAAGCTCTTTCGCTACGACCTATACGCCAATATTTTGCTGGTCATTTTTGCTTTGCTGCTCGATTGGTGGCTCATTCCTCCGTACGGCTTGCTCGGCGCGGCGGTGGCGACGCTGATTGTCACGGTGGTCTATAATGCCGCCGCGATGCTCTATGTGCGGCACCACATGGCCATGATCCCATTTTCTCGCCAAAATCTCTTGTCGCTCGGCCTATTGGTACTCATTTTATTCCTCGGTCTTGTGATTCCCACTGTGATTCATCCAGTCCTGACCATGGCCTTGCGAAGTGGCGTTGTATGCGGTCTTTTCGCCCTCATCGTGTTTAGGTTGAATCCCTCTCCTGAGCTTCGCGACTTGCTGCTGATTCCGATACGGAGGTTTCAAAAAAGCAGAATCCAAGCCAAATGATGTGTCACAATTCTATCGCCTGATGTGTCAATGAAAAAAGTAGGTTCTCTGACAAAAATGGCGGAAAACTCGTGCTCTAACCCTCATAAGGGTAAGGAAACCCTTATGAGGGTTAGTATGCGCCAAAATTGTCAGAGAACTAGAAAGTATTCGAAGGGCACCTGCCATTCTGTCCGACAAGGCATGATTGGCTAGCCTTTTGACCTTTAAGACCGAAATCGATCCTCATCTGGCCTCCTATGAACAGTCTGTATTCGGAATATCGTGAACTCCTGCTCCCTGTGGCTTTCAACCTGTTGCGCAACCATGACGACGCAGAGGATCTCGTGCAGGAGACCATTCTCAAATGGATTTCTACTCAGCGGGAGGGAATCAAGAATGTGAAGGGCTATCTTGTCCGCACGCTCATTAACAAGTGCCTCAATTTTTTACGGGACAGAAAGAGAGAGTCTTCTCAACCTGAAATCTCTCCCGAGTTGCTCGTTGATCATCCGTCATCTTGGACTGAAGTCGGCCCTGAACTTTCGTCGGGATTTTTGATTCTCCTGGGCAAGCTCTCCCCCATGGAGCGGGCGATTTTTTTACTGAAGGAGATTTTCCATTATTCTCACAAGGAAATCGCGGAGCTGCTCGACATCAGCGAAGACAACGCGCGACAAATTCTTTCGCGGGCAAAACGCCATCTCAAAGAGAATCGTCAGCGCTTTGCCACCGACCCGGATCGGCAATATGAACTGTACCACCGCTTTATGCAAGTATGCCGAGGAGGAGACATGAGCCGCCTCATCGAAATCCTTCGAGAAGACATTGAGCTGGAGATCCTCTCACCGGCCGCTTCGCTCGCTGGTCTCTCTCAAGTCACCCACTGGCTGGGAGATTTGGTGGATCAACAACCCACTTGGTCGCTTCGAATCCTTCGGGGAGAACCCGCTTTGGTCATCGCCCTTTCGCACATTACCATGGTGCTACGGATCATGATAGAAAGCGAAAAAATCTCCAAATTGGTCTTGCATCCAGTGCGGCAACACAGTCTCATCCTCGCTTAATATTTTCGAAAAGGGAGCATATCGGTGGGCTTGATATCAGCTGTAACCAAAGTCCTGCTCTGGCACGTGCCCTCACTCAGGCACTTTGAAGCTGGTCCCCCTGACATGCTCCAGTTTTGTGCCGGGCGATATCAGAAATAGTTCATACCCAGATGAATATCTTATGCGCCCCTCGGACGCTTCCATCGACCAATTTCCACGATCCGAGCCAGCCAGTCGATACATTCCCGGCTCGAAAGTGAGGGTTGCCTTTCCGATTCGAAACATGCCGGATGCGTGTACTTGAAGCTGAAATTCGCCTTCGAAACACAATTGGCCATCTTCCCACACATGGTGTGCCCTTTCACCACCTACCTGGATCGCGACCCAAGATTCAAGTGGTTCCGCAGCCATGATGTCAGCATCGGAGCCAGAGGCCCAAGTCCAGATTCCCCATGAGGCCGTTCCCAATACCAGTGTCAGGACTGCGATCTTGATCGTCCACCAAGGCTTGGATGCACGAGTGGGAGAAAGATTTTCTGGCATAGCGAAATCCAATCCTTCCCAAGCTGCTTTTGGATTTGGCAAAATCCAGCCAGGAAGCGCCCCGAGTCCTTCCCAGATTGCATATCTTTTTTCAAATGCATCCAAATGATCTTCCCGAGCATCCGCCCAGTGCCGGATCTGGTTTTCCTCCTCCGGGGTACTGAGACCTGCCAAGAACCTCCATAAACGCAGAAAGACCTCTTTCTGAAGCGAATTTGGATTGGACGGGGAATCAGATAGCAGTGGGGACAACCATTGCTCTATGCGCGTGGCATCTCCCTCGGTCATGGGCTGCCATTGTCCCAGCCGAAAAGCCTTGATTTGCTCCTTTGTCTCCGCAGGAATTGCTTCCCAACCTGTCAAGGGTGACGGAGTTCGCTGCTGAGAATCATCAATCTCGGCGATTCGAGCCTGAACAGTAGTCTTCCATTCTTTTTCCCTTCCTAGCACCGAGCCTGCGGTCTCCATCGCTTCCTGGAGTACATCGTGGGCCCAATCAGCATCTTCCAGCTTTTCATGGAGCGCGTGGAGTTGATCCGAATACCAGGAGGAAAACCAATCGGGCATCTTCATTGGGAGGAAAGAATTGGGAGGAGAAATCGAGAAGTGGCCCTCCCAATCAACCGTGGGCAAGCCCTTTGGGCAGGGAAGGAAGGTTGCGGCACAAGGTTGCTGACATTTTTTTACCCCAACTCGATAGGTACAAGAGAGCCCTACCAAGCCAGCGACCGCGCAGCATCGGCCTGAATCCCTCGCATGGACAGTAATCAAAGATAGAAATTTCCCTTCTACTTGCGAATCCTGCACATACTCACTTCATTTGGCCCATGATTCAGGATTATATCCAATTGATTCGCCCCCATCAGTGGGTCAAAAATGTGTTCATCCTCCTGCCGGCATTTTTTGCCCTCCGCATCCACGAGGTGGACACGGCCACAAAGGCGATCTTGGGGGTGATTGCATTTTCGGCCATCGCTTCGGCCGTGTACATCCTGAATGATTGGAGAGACCGCGAAACAGATCGCCTTCACCCTACCAAAAAGAATCGGCCGCTGGCTGCCAATCGGCTGCCTGTGTCGGCAGCCTTGTCCCTGATGGTCGTGCTACTCGTCGCTGGATTTGCCGTTTTCCTATGGCTTGATCCAATTTCTCTGTATTTGGCGCTGACTTATTTTGCGCTGAATGTCCTCTATAGCTTTCGACTCAAACATATCGCACTTCTGGATATTTTTATCATTGCGATGGGATTCGTCATCCGAGTGGGCATCGGAGCGATGGTCATTGATCCACATATTCCGCTGTCGATGTGGATTGTGGTCATGACGTTTTTGGGTGCGCTGTTTCTGGGACTTGCCAAGCGGCGAGACGATGTGTTGTTAGCAGCGGATGGTCTTCAAGTCAGGAAATCGATAGATGGGTACAACCTTGCCTTCATCAATGGCTCCATGGTGATGATGGCCTCCGTCATCGTGGTGGCTTACTTGTCCTATGTGAGCGATCCTGAGGTCATGATTCATTTTCGGACGAATCGGCTCTATTTCACCGCGGTTTTTGTGGTTCTTGGGGTGTTGAGATACATGCAGATTGCTTTTGTGGAGGAAAAAAGTGGAAGTCCTACCAGCATTCTCCTTCACGACATTTTTTTACAAATCACAATTTCGGGATGGCTGATCACCTTCATTTGGCTGATCTACGCTCCCGATTTATTCTCTGCTTTTGGAGGCTGAGGGCTCCCCGCTTCTTCATAAAGCCATAGGACTTAGGCCAAATGATAGGTGATAGTTGCCATTTTGGTGCTTGATGGATGTTGCTGACCTCCAGGTCGGGCCACATTTTCACTCCTTCCCGACTCAATTGTGCCCTTGCTACGCTATTTTGTACCGCCTCCTGATTCATTTGCTCAATGATCTGTAAGCGAATTTCCATCCAAGACCCGTCACCAAAAGATATCTGATAACAGCGCACCGCGGGATCCTGCATGTTGGGATATAGGATCTTGCAACGAAATTTGAAAAACAGGTGGTCAATGATCGCTATGGCGTCTTTGGGCACGCAGAGCTTCACCAAACCGCGCTCTGCCAATCCGCGAATGGTCTGGGAAGCATGCATTTCACAGGCGTAGGGATTGAACCGAAGCTCTGTGAAGAGGTGTCGGAGGAATAAGTAGGATTGTTTCCAGGTGATCAGAGCGGTGGTCGGCGTAGGAAAAGAATGAACGGACATGGGGTAATCGAATTTCAAGATTTTTCTAGCAATATGTCCTCCACTTTATCGAGATAACTAGTTGAAATCTAGTTGATTCGCAAATAATCATCCGATCGCCGTAGCAATTTATCTCAGCCGTCCCCCGTCGTTATCTGCATGTGAAGGATGGAGCGAATTCGCCCCGCCAGACACGGTAATATGGAGTAAGGACGATGTTGGAAGGGCTCTCTGAGGCTCGTTCAGGGATTGGGATGAAATCCTCGCCCGACTTTCTTTCCCCATCGACCCGCATCCACCATTTTCTGCTGTAGTCGACTGGGGCGAAACCTACCTGCCTGAAAAAAGGCATCGTACAAGGTTTGGCTCACAGCATGATTCGTGTCAATTCCTATCAAATCCATAAGCCGAAAAGGACCCATGCGAAATCCCGTGGCTTCCATGATTCGGTCCAAGGACGCCACGCTGCCCACACCTTCTTCCACGCAGCGCAGCGATTCCAAGTAAAACTGTCTTGCCACGCGGTTGACAATAAACCCGGGTTCGTCCTGCACCAAGACAGGCGCTTTACCAAGGCGCTTCGCCAACGATACGACGGTCTCCACCACTTGTGGGCTGGTCTCTATGCCCCCTATCACCTCCACCAGCTTCATGATGGGCGCAGGGTTGAAAAAGTGCATTCCCACGATTCGCTCTGGATGCAGGACGCCGTGAGCAATCCGGGTAATGGGTAGGGTGGACGTATTGGAAGCGAAAATAGCCCCAGTTTCATTCACCATAGCGAGTTTCTGGAACACCTCGTGCTTGATTTCCAGCTTCTCCGGTACGGCTTCTATCACGACATCGGCCACACAAGCGGAGAGGTCGGTGGTCAATGTCAAGCGCTCCAATATGGGCGCAATGTCCTCTTGTGCAAGCTTCCCACGTTTGGCAGACGCTGCTAAAAAATCGGCCACATAGGCGTGAGCGTCTTGAAGAATGTCTTCCCTCAGGTCAAACAGTTGAGTCGAATACCCTGCCCGAAGGCAAGTCAGGGCAATGCCTCGCCCCATGACACCGCCACCGATTACGGAAATTTTTATCACATGCTGTTCTTCCTGCATGATTGCTTTTGGGCTAAAAGGTAGGCAGAATCCGGCGCTATTTCCCTATTTGAATCCGGCGATGAAACTGATGATGACCACTGCGAAAATGCAAGACATACGATCCCTCGGCCAAATGGCCGACATTCAGTTCCCATTTTCCTTGCCAGCGCTTATTTTCGGCCGTCCACACTGTCCTCCCTTGGGCATCCAGTATATTCATCACGAGATCCGGGCCCGGCAAAAGATCCCAAACGATGACGAGATCATCTTCCGCCGGATTCGGATAAACTTCCAGTTGCCAGGCGGATCGTTCCATCACATTCGAGGGTCCGTCCAGCACTTCCACCCGCCCCGGTAGGGTCGCTACACATCCATCTGCGCCTTCTCCCTGGAGATGTACAGAAAAAATTCCGGCGGAGTCATACGCGTGAGTGACGAGACCACCGCTTGCACTTTTCCCATCTCCAAAATCCCACCTACTGGCAATCGTCCCCGTGCTCTGGTCTTTCCAAGTCGAGGTGGCGCCTAGAGCGAGATAGAGGGTTGTGTCTCGCGGTGAAAAATCCATTTGTACTGCCGCGCTTCCCACCAAAAGCTCTACTGCCTGGCGGCATCCTTCATAACTGACTTCCCAGTCAAAAAAATAAGGATATACGCCCGGCCCTAAACTTGATCCTGTGAGGGAAAAGCCTTCGCCTTCATAAGGATATTGGACATCGCTCGTCGCTGCGAACAATCGGACATTGGGACTCGAGATAGACAACTGAAATCCCTTTCCCGCTGGAACATGTAGCTCAAGTGGCATCCGGCGAAGGCCGAAGTTGAGAAAGATCGTTGTGTCAATCAGCACCGTGCCATCGCTCGCTTTGAGCTGAACGATCCGATTACCGTCTCCTTGAGAATGAACCTGCACTGCATGGAGTACGAGCGGATATTCGGCGTCGAAAATGATCGCAGCGTCTTGGATGCTATGGTTTCCATTCAGTAAAAAATCATAGCTCATTCCTCCACTGGATGTGATCCGCCGGGCCACATACACGACGGTGTCTTGAAGGAACGGTCCCAGCAACACGTCGCCTCCCATTGCGATCGGATCTTGCGCCAAGCGGTTGGCGTACCACACGAGGTTGGTTGCATGATCCTGAGCCGATATTCTCACCAACTGCGATGGACATAGCAGCGGTGGTATCTCCAAAGGAGGTATTTCGCTAGGAAACCTCACGATGCTGCCAGTCACTCGATTATCTAAATATCGACGATCAGGCTTCCCGTTGACGGAGATCGCTGTTAGCTGCAATACATTGTTGCCAAGACTAATGGTATCTGCGCCCAAGTCCCAGAATACAATCGCATCCGGCAGGAGATTCCCTTGCCAAACCAAGGTATCTATGACTCCTTGTCGGCTACGAAGGGCCAGCACCTGCTGGATGGCATTAGAACCCCGATTTTCCAACGTGACGATAGGGAAAATTACGCTGTCGCAAGTCTGCTCTTCCCCCAACACCAACCCCGATACTGAAACATCATTGCTGTCGCTCACTGCTGCGGGTATATGGCCCAGTCCTTGAAGGTAAGCGAAGGCAGCAGGCAAGGAAATCAATCCATTGCCATATTCATTGTCTTCGCCGGCTACCCCAAGATCGGTGGCGGAATAATACAAGGATTCGAGGAGTTGCTTTCCAGACAAGGTAGGAAAAGCTTCTTTGAGCAAGAGGAGCGCACCAGACACTTGCGGGGCAGCAAAGGAGGTGCCCGACACATTGACATAAAACCCATTTAGCCCCGTGGTGCGAACGTTCACACCCGGTGCCACAACCTCCGGCTTGATGCTGTCGGGACCTCCGAGGCAAGTGGAAGGGCCACGTGAGGATGATCCTGCCAAAATTAAGTCAGGGTGGTTGCCATTAATGGAACCGACGGTGAAGACATTGACCGGGTTGATGTTGAGATTTTTTGGAGAAGGAATAGTCTGGGGCCCGGGACCACTGTTTCCTGCTGAAAACACGACGGCAATCCCTGCTGCCTCCAACGCTGCGAAGGCATCGCGGTAAGGTCCACTGCACTCGGCATTGGGCGCGCTGAGTTGAATCGACCAAGAGTTATTGATCACATCAGGGAGGTCATCGACCGTGGTGCTATCTCCGTCTGGATCCAATGCCCACTGAAGGGCTCCAAGCATGTCCACCCCCACGCAAGGAGCACTCCCCGCAGCGGGAGATGCCATCCAAAGCGCCTCAGGGGCCATACCAATCGTGTCTAAGCTTGTCGGTTGATATCCCAAAATCACGCCTGCCACGAAGGTCCCATGTCCTCCGCAAGCCTTGGCAGAGGGACTACCACCTGGCTCATGCCAGGCTTGTGAATGGGGTGCATAGTTACCCCAGTACCGGTCTCTCAACGCAGGATGTCCGGGATCTACCCCCGTATCAATGATGTAAACCTTTCGTCCGTATCCAGAATAGCCCATTTCCCAGAGATCTGTAGCTCCCACCAAATCGTGGGCGGGCTCTCGCCCGCCAGGGACAGGAAGGGCAGCCATGCTCAACGCTTGATCTTCATCGGGCATGAGGGTGGGAAGAGGGAGGATTTCTTGAATCAATGGGTGATTCGATAGCGCTTGAAGCGCTCTTCCATTGGCTGTGACCTGAATCACTGGCGTAATCCAGTAGCGCTGCACTGAATTTGGAAGGACGCCTTCCATCAGCATCAGATCTGCCATGATTTGCTGTAGTTCCTCCTTGCGTTGCTCAGGCAAGCGCTGCCTCAGCGTCAACGCTCGCTGAGCGAGATCCACTCGCTTGTGATCCCAATTCGCAGAGATTTGATTCCAGTCCTCACTCCCTCCCACATACAGGTACACCCGCTGAAATTCTTCAGGGTGTTCCGTCATGGCCTCCTCGACCGCTGGATGGACCTTGATGCTTGGATCTGCGGTTTGGCCAAAGGAGATATTCGCCAAGACCATGAACAAAATCGGGAGAGAGTAGCGCTTCATAACGATTACCAAAAACGAGAAAGAAATCCATGTTGTCGCTCAGAACAGACACCGCAGAGCTTGACCGAGCACGCACGGGTAAGCCATTGACCATCCCTAAACGAAAGCGGGGGGATCACAGCCGCTGGCCGCCTCCCCCCGCGTATTGGTGCGGATATTTACTGATGCTTGATCAACTTTTCAGACAAGGTGATGCCATCAATCCGAACAAGGAGTAGATATACGCCGTCGGGAACTGTCGTCAGATCAATCTGGCTTTTTGCTTGGTGATATCGCTGCGGTGCTTGTTTCCACATGCGCTTGCCAACCAAATCCACGACTTCCAGCTCTACTTGATATGCCTGATGGAGCTGAAGATCCAGGGTAAATATGCCCGCGCTGGGGTTGGGATACAGCTGGACTTTTCCATAAGAAGATTGCAGCTTGTCCAAGCTTGTGGGAAACCCATTTACGGTAATCGAAAGGGTATCTGCATCTATACACCCGCCTGCTGCTTTCGCGGACAGGGTGACCAAGTACGTTCCTGGCTGGGTATAAGTATGGGAAGGGTTGAGATCAGTGCTCGTATTTCCGTCGCCAAAGGACCATGCATAGGTGCTGGCGCCCGTGCTGGCGTTGGTAAAGTTGACTGTGCCTGAAGATCCCAAGTCCACGGTTGTGTTATCAGCCGTGAAATCAGCCGCTGCATTGCCCGGCACCACTGCCACGGCAGCCTGTATCAAGTTACAAGCGCCACGGTATTCCACCTCCCAGTTGTAGAAAAAGCTGTAGAAGCTGTTGTCCGACTTGTCTATCGACATCACGCCGGGGATTTCATATGGGAATGTCACGCCAGTAACCGTAGCCAATAGCTCAGCCGATGAGCCTCCTAAGCCCAAACGATACTTGCCTGGGGCGATCTTAAAGTCCAAATCAATTTGATTCTTCCCCATTACCAGAGAACCTGTCGGCTTGGCACCGAGCACTGCATCGTCCATGTTTCGCAGCTGGATCGTTCTCGCTCCGGTAGCGCTGGCATACACGACCACAGACTTGAGTGTAATGGGAACGAAGACCTCAAACTCAAGGAAAGACCCCACATTGAAAGAAGGAAAACTGTTTCCGACTGTGTTGTCTGGAATACCAACGAATTCCTGACCTACCGTACCCACGAAATACAGTGTAGAAGCAGAAATCGGTGGGGTAAGGAACTGATCCCCTACATAGAGAAGATTGGTTCCGGTTGCATTGGAAAACCACGCTGGACTCCTTCCAGGTAGGCCCGTAGAAGCCGTCAACAAGGCTTGACTATTGCCACAGACCCCGGCAGGGTTGACGAATGTGTTTGTGACGACAAGTGCATCATCTCCCAAGATCGAAAATGAACTGCTACCTTGGTTGTCCAAATAAAAGTAATCGGATTGACCATCAACTTCTGATACATTCACATTGATATCATAGGCTCCGATTGGAAAGGTCTGGGTGGGCAAAGTCACAAGCACATCCGCACCGGGATTCAATGTCCCTGTCCACGTGAAAGAAGCTGAACTACCGTCAGAATAGGTATAATCGATTTTGGCAGAATTTATTACCGAAGTCCCGTTGTTTTCCAATACAATTTCTGGTGTAATGTCTTGTCCACAAACCAGATTTTCAGACATCACTTCCGCCAAGATCACATCTTTTTCGCGGGACACAGGAACTGGTGTAAAGCCATCGGCGACGAGATAATTGAAAGCCGCCAATACGTCGATGATTCCATTGCCGTATGCGTTGTCCTCCCCCACTGGTCCTAAATCAACTGCGGTGAAATACAAAGCTTCTTTCACCTGCGTGCTTGTCGCCGTAGGGAAAGCCTCGTGCAGGAGCAATGCCGCACCCGACACGTGAGGCGCAGAGAATGAAGTGCCTCCTAACAGTTTGAATCCACCTCCCGGCACCGAGCTCCGTACGTTGTTTCCGGGAGCGACCACTTCGGGCTTGATCAGCAAGGATCCCGTTCCGCCACATCTCGACGGTCCACGACTGGAGAAGCCGTTGATGGGAAAATTGGGATTGCCACCGCTGACTGATCCAATGGTGAAAGAATTGACAAGTGTTGTATTCACATTTTTGTAAGCCCCCATCGTAGAGTCACCCGGGCCATAATTGCCTGCTGACTGCACAAAAGTCACGCTGGCCGCCTCCAAGGCATTCATTCGCTGTGTCAGTGCGGTTCCTGTACACATAGCGACATTGAAAAACTGCGGCAAAAGCCCATATGATCCATTGATCACATCTGGCATATCATCCGTAGTAGTGGGATCTCCGTCTGGATCCAAAGCCCACTGAAGCGCATCAAGGTCATCCACATCAAAAGGGCAATTGTTAGCGACTGTACCACCGTCAACCGCAGGGGATCCCATCCAGGTGGCATTGAAAGCCACGCCAAACGTATCCCGGGTAGAAAGTTGCATGCCTACAGCGACACCAGTGACGTGGGTCCCATGCTCATCGCAATCAAAGGGTTCCTTAGGGCCGCCGGGATTGTACCATGCCAAGGTATTTCCCACTTGATTCCCATAGTAATTTCGTGTGTGTGCAGGGTGTGTGAGGCTTACGCCAGAGTCAATGATCAGAACTTTTTTACCGATACCAGTATATCCCATCGCCCAGAGCGCTGGAGCATTGATGTTACTAAGACCGACTTCGCGACCTCCTACTGTCTCTGGAGCCGGTAGATAGGCTGCATGAGACGCTGCATCGGCATCGTCCACCCGTGCACGAGGTTCAAACATAAGGATCTCCACCCCTTCACGGTGACTGAGGGCCGCGATGGCGTCATAGTCCATTTTTGCACGGATGCCATTTGAAATCCACATGGATTGAATAGAACTGCTCTCAATACCGGGCTGAGATTCCAGCCATGCCAGCAAGGGCCCTTGGGTGTTCTGCGCTTTTTGCTTCAGCGCGGTGACCACGGCCACACGGCGATCGTGGATACTCGTGCCACGCAGCTCGAAGTTGGCCATCATCGCGATTAGATCCACCTGATCTTCTAAGTGGATCGTGACCTTGATTCGTTCTTCATTGCTTTCGCGGAGCTGTTGCTCCAGCAAAGGGTCAATTTTGCTCCAGTTTATTTGCTGCCCGAATACACCCGCGACACACAAAGCCAAGAGCACAGTAAGAGAAAAAGTTCGCTTCATATAATGCTTGATAAAATACTTCATAAAAAAAGGGGTCCTTGATGAAATACGCGGTAGTTACGGAATCTTAACAACTTTTTCCATTAACACCCGCCCCTCTTGCGCTACTCGCACCCAGAAAATCCCTGCCGGAATCTCTTCGAGGTTCCATGTATGTCGGGGGAATTGCCTCGTCAACGCGCGCTCAGGGCTCATGGCCCTGCCTGTAGCGTCAAAAAGCTGTGCGGATACGTCTCCATCCCCAACCCATTCGATGGTGAGTCTTGACTCCGCGGGATTTGGAAACAGGGAGAGACCTGCCCAAGCCACTTTCCTATCCAAGTTTGTACTGGCATCTGTGGTGAGCTCCGCTTGATACAAGGCGGAGCAATAGGCAGCCCCCACAACTTGAAGCGCCACCTGATAATTTCCGGGTGCAGTATATTGATGCGTGGGAGAAGTCAAGTCGGACACTGTCCCATCACCAAAGTCCCAACGATAAGACAAGGCATTGGCAGGGGAGGGAACAAAAGAAACCAAGCCGGGAGCTGACTCTTGTGTGGTGAAGCTCGGTGAAAAATTTCCGGCAGATACGGTCACAAACACGGGCTTCCGCTCACAAGGAAGTTCATACATCACTTCCCATTCGAAGAAATAAGGGAGCCTTCCGTCTTGTGGGCTGCGAAGGCTCAATACTGCCGGCACACCGATCTCCTGGCTTGGCATCGTCTGGATCCAAAGGTCTCCTTTGGAGAAACCCAGGCCAAGGGTGTATCCTGTTCCGGGTGACAGGTTGGCATCCAACTCTACCCTATTCATTCCCGTGATGAGCTGGACCTGATGCGTGTATATCACTATGCCCCGGTCATTGCGGATTTGGATGATTCTGGTTCCGGGCGAATTGGCCAGCACGGTCACCCCGCGCAGATGACAAGGAAAATACACGTCGAAGATGGCCCCGTCTGTGGTCGATTGGTCAAAGAATCCTCCGGCAGAAATTTTGGGTTCAGCCCCCAGTGTGTACACTCTTCCTGCTCCTACATGATAGAGTTTGCTTGAGGTGAGAACACCTGTCGCAATGGAATTTCCTTCTCCCAGAAGCTTGCCGCCTTGAGGCTGTTCATACCATCGAATCACTGCTTGGGTGTCACCCTCTGCCGTAGATGCCTCCAGTATTCCTTCCGCTCCGATGCACACATTCAGCGGTCGCTGAACCACCGTCAATGGCATGAGCGCTGAAAATTCCTTTTCGTCCCAATTATCAATTCGGTAGGGATCTTCTCCCTGATTCACTGCTAAAATTTCCACCCGAATCTGATATCTCCCCTCCATGGGCAAGACCCTTTCCGGCAGGTCGATCATCTCCGACTTCCCAGGAAGAAGGTTTGTAGTCCATTCTATCGTGTCCGTCACACCATCAGAATAGCTTCTAAGCAGGCGAAGTGACTCAATGGCAGCAGTTCCAAGATTTTCTATCTTGACTTCCGTTCGATGGGTTAACCCACAAGGATTTTGCTCCATCAGGGTAATCGCTCCATCGCGTTCGCGAGAGACCGTGGCCGGCGAAAATCCCTGATTAATGAGGTAATAATAGGCTGCTTCCACATCAATCAAGCCCATGCCATACACATTGTCCTCGCCAACGTCTCCCAAGTCGATCGCAGAGAAATACAAAGCCAACTTAATGTCTGTCCCACTAGCTTGTGGAAATGCTTCTTTGAGGAGGAGCACTGCACCTGCGACATGTGGCGAAGCCATAGAAGTACCCTGCAACACAGCATAGGTTCCTCCCCTCACAGCGGAGCGAATGGCCATCCCAGGGGCTACCACTTCTGGTTTGATTTCGAGAGAGCCTGTTCCTCCACACAGCGAAGGGCCGTGACTAGAGAAGTAGGCGATGGGATAATTCACCGTGTTGGGGTTGATGGCACCTACAGCGAAGGAGTTGACTAGGGAATAGTTGGCGAAGGCCGGACCTCCCACGGTGAAATCTGGATAGTCATTTCCCGCTGCGCAAATCACGGCTACCCCAACCGCTTCCAGGGCATTGATGGCCAGTTGGCCGGGATACGAACAGCCCCAGCTTCCCGGAGGAAATCTCCAGCTATTGTTGATCACATCCGGCATATCCGATACGGTAGCTGGGTTGCCATCGGGGTCGATTGCCCACTGGAGCGCCTGCGTAGATCCAGGACCATTCTCGCAAGAGATGGCAGGCGATGCCATCCAAAGTCCGTTGGGCGCTACACCGATGGTGTCACGAGTGATGCGATCCAAGCCGAGGATCGTCCCGGCTACGTGTGTTCCGTGATTATCACAGTCGTATGCTTTCTCTCCTATGCCAAACCACGCGTTTCCGATAGGCTCATAATTCCCGACGAAAGAGCGAACCAGCGCCGGGTGGCTCGGTTCGGTGCCGGTGTCAATAATGAGGGCTTTTCGACCATTTCCTGTGTATCCCATCGCCCAGAGTTTATCTGCCTTGATCACATCCAGGCTCGCTTCGTGGCCTTCAGCTCCCATCAAGTCAAAGGGGCTGGCAGGCATCATGGTCGCGCCGGCAATTTCTTCCTTTGGCACCAGCTCAATCCAAGCAATGGACGCTTCTTCATCCAAGCGCTCCAAGGCAGCGATCCCTACGCGGGCATAAATCACATTTGTGATCCACATCGGTACGGTGGAGGCTGGCACAACGTCTGCTTGCTGCGCCAGTAGTTGTAAAATGGGTCCTTGGGTCGCCTCTGCCATTTGCTGTAGTTTCGGAATCAAGTCCTGGGTCCGCGCTGTGGCAGGCAAGCGCTCGGCTTCGTAGGAAGCCCCAAGGGTGAGCACATCTACCTGGTCGGCCATCAAAATGAACACCTCAAAAGGACCAACCTGCCCCTCTCGCATTTCCTGCTGGAGGCCATCGCCTATGCGCACAAAAGCCTGCTGGGCTGACAATGTCCAAGCGCCAAAAGTAAAAAGTAAAAGCAGCGCAACAGCGCGTGAACGGTATAGGCAGTTTGTCATATTTAACGGGTCCTGTAGCAAGGAGAGAAGTAAAAATGATCCATCACAAGAGAAGGCAGAAGAAAAGGTGGGGAGGGGCAATCGCTCACGCACAACAAAATCAGCACTACAGCAGGCCTTTTGTTATTAACTGCTCTTACCCCTTCCCTTCAAATTTGTTCAAGATGTTCAAGACACGTGATAGACCAAACTTCTTCTGATCCATCAATTGCCGCTTCATGTTTCGTTGGCTACTCTTCGGCTTTCAGCACGGGATAAGAGAGGCTTTCGTCTTCCAAATTTACCTGAAGAAAATACATCCCTGTGGGCAAGCCCTGCATGGATATTTCCTCTTTGTTCACCGAGGAGTGACGTTCCCACTGCTTCACGACCTGCCCCTGGACAGTAATCAACCGCAGGGAAACCTGCTGAAGCGTTTCGAGCTCCCACTCGATCCACATCGATTCGGAGACAGGGTTGGGATATACTTTCAAGCTTCGAGCGAGCGGCTGATCAATGGATATAGTCGCTCCCTGGAGCACTGTGACGGTAGTAGCAGTCGCATCACCACAAAATGCTGCATTGGTGGCCTGCATGCTCACCTGATAGGTTCCCGGCAAAGTCCAACTATGCGATGGAGAGGCGCTCGTGCTCGTTTCCCCGTCGCCAAAATCCCACAACCAGCTGGTCGCATTGGTGGTGGTGGAGGTGAATGTGATGGGTGTCCCTGTGGTCGTGAGGGTATCCGAGGCAGTAAAACTGGCATCAATGGCGCCGGTTGATACTGTCAAGAAGGCTGGCACCCGTGGGCAAGGCAGCTCCCAAAGAATCTCCCAGTCAAAGAAAAAGTGGTAAAATCCTGTGCTGGAGCCCTTCAGGGTCATAATACCAGGGACTTCATAGGGAAATTGAAAGTTGGTATAGGAAGTAAAGAGGGATGCTAGGCTCGTGCCCGACAGTCCTAATCGGAAATTCTCGCCTATGGGAATGGCAAAGTCTAGCTCGACTTCCTGCAAGCCAGCGGAGAGATTCACCTTTTTTGTTTGGAGTATCCCTCCCGTGGAGGTCCTTAACTGAATGGTGCGTTCCCCAGCCTGGCCAGCGATGACGGACACCTTGCGCAGCAAGAAGGGATAGCTAGCGTCAAACTCAAGGTAGTCTCCGGCGATGGGATTGATCAAGCCCGGACTCCCCGGAATCAAGACAGGGCCTGTGGCGATTTGCTTCCCAGGGGCGACGTAGAAAATCTTCGAGGAAGTCATGGCAGGAGTGACAAAAGCATTTCCCCGAAAAAGAGCATTCCCTCCTGTGGCTACATCATACCAAGTGCTAACAGCTCCGCTGGTCGTGCTTACAGCACGGAGGAGGCCAGTATATCCCAAGCACGCGTTGGTGGGAATCGTGGCAAGGTCCACGCCTTCGAGTAGGACAAAGTCTGTCGTCAAGGCATTGTCTAAGAGATAATAGGCCGCTTGACCGTTTTCTTCGACAATCTCCGCCCGAAAAGTAAAAGCGCCAGAACTTTGCGTTTCATGCGTAGGCAAGGTAAAGGTAGTGGTCTGGCCAGGGCTGAGGCTACCAGTCCACAGGGTGTCTCCTTGGGTGCCATCGGAGTAAGAAAAGGCTATTTTGAGAGAAGTGATCGGCCCTTTTCCTTTATTGGCCAATGTCACAACCGGGGTATTAGACAGTCCACAGTCAAGTCCCGGATCCAAATTGATGAGTGCGGCATCGCGATCCACGGGCGGTTGAAAAGCCGTGTGGCCTTGATTGAGCAAGTATTGATACGCTGCCAACACGTCGATGATCCCCATCCCGTAGGTGTTGTCCTCTCCGACCGGCCCCAGGTCCACAGCAGTAAAATAGAGTGCCAGCTTGAGTTGCTCCCCGTCAAGTTGAGGAAAGGCTTCCTTGAGCAAAGCCACGGCTCCTGCGACATGAGGAGCCGCCATAGAGGTCCCACCAAAAAACGCATATCCTCCGCCAGGTATAGCCGAGCGGGTGCTGTTGCCTGGTGCGGAGACTTCCGGCTTAATCAATAAGGAACCTACACCACCACAGATGCTAGGGCCTTGACTGGAAAATGTGGCAATCTGTAGATTATTTTCACGCACGGCTCCCACCGAAAAGGTGTTGACCAGCGACGTATTTAAGTGGGCGGGCGAACCAATCGACTCGGGAAAAGTATCGTTGCCAGCTGCATAGACCAATGCGACGCCTGCTGCCTCTAACGCATCTACTGCGGACTTCGCAAAGTAGTTGCAGCTGCTGGGGTTCGACGATCCATAAGAGTTATTGATGACACTGGGCATATCCTCGGTGGTATTCGCATTCCCATCAGGATTGATGGCCCACTGCAAGGTCGAGAGAACATTCGGTCCGCCCACCCCATCGCACCCTTCGCCAGGTCCTTGCGGACGAATGGCGGGTGCCGCCATCCAATAGGCGTTGAAAGCTACTCCGATGGTATCGTTGGTGCTGCGGTTGAGGCCGCAAGCTGTACCAGTGACGTGCGTCCCGTGTGAATCGCAATCTTCAGGAATGGCTGTGCTGTTGCCGGGATTCCAATTTGCTTGTGCATTGGGTCTGAAATTGCCGAGATAATTGTCCTTCAAAGCTGGGTGCGTAGCATCGGTCCCTGTGTCGATCACCAAGATTTTAGTGCCCTGGCCTGTGTACCCAAGCGCCCACATCGCGGGGGCGTTGATAAGGTCGTGCCCGATTTCGTGGCCATTAGGCGCTGGCATGGCAAATCCCCCCCGAACATGCTCGCTGGGCTGAGGTTCTTCATAGTGGTGGATGGTGCGAACATCAGAGCGTTGCGATAGGGCCACGATCGTCGCAGCGCCCCCACGGAAGTAAATCAGGTTGCCGATCCAAAATGCCTGTATGCTTCCATGGTCCACCCCTCGCTGCGCTGCCAAAAACGCCAGCAAAGGTCCCTGCGTGTTGCTCGCTTTTTGCTGGAGTTGATGAATCAAAAAAGGTACACGCTGGTTTTGTGGCAGGTTCTCCGCGCGGAAGGAAGCAGCAAGACTGTTTACATCTACCTGATCTTCCAGCTCAATGACCGCTTCGAGGTAGTCGGTGCTGGTGGCCATTTGGGCCACAAGCACAGGGCTGATTCGATCAAGATCAGCATCTAACTGAGCCATCATCTGCCAGCTGGACAGCAGCAGGAAACAGACAAATATCGATCCCTTGAAGGATTTTCCGCGGATATTTACCAAGCAAAATGGTACGAACATATAGTTGGGGGAAATAGAAAAGAGAAAGGTGAAATGACAATGCCCGCAGATATGGAACTAACTACCGTACGGACACTCGTGAGAAAACTAAGTTTTTGCCCTAAAATAAATATTCAAACTTTCGTATTTTCATGGAAGATGAAATTTTGTTCATGTAAAGTTGACTGGTTTGCATCTTTTGCATCTACTGAAGTCAGCCACCCCTCCTCACGAATAGAGAAATGTGAAGGGAAAGGTTCACGACATACTACAAGCTCCACCAGGCTGGGTCGCAAATCTTCGATCGGAGGTACAACAATTATTTTTTCACTTTCCCCCCTTTCATAGGAGAGGATTTTGGGAAAAAATGTACCCTCTTATCTGCGCGCTCACTTCCTGAGAAATGCCTTTACCATGTCTTTTGCCCATTTTCTTCTCCATTTTCGCTGCTGCACACAAGCCAAGAACCCAATATCAAGACTCTGAGACGAGAATTTGTTCAGAGACTTTACGGGAAATGTGAACTTGCTTTCCGCTATGAAGCATCAGGTGCAAAGAGTCGTCGTAAGGGATTCTTTCGACTACCGTGAGTCCGCCACCGATCGCCAGTCCTGAAGCGTCGAGGTATTGCAAAAAGTCGCTTGAATCGTCTTTGACACGCACGATTTGGAGGGCTTGCCCACATGCTGCCTCCGCCAGCATCGTCAAGACCTGCTTAGGCATATGTCCATGCTGATTGGGAATGGGGTCTCCGTGTGGGTCCACTTCGGGATAACCAAGGAAAGCATCCATTCGCTCCATAAGTTCTGGCGACTGGATGTGCTCGAGTTGCTCGGCGATGCTGTGAACTTCATCCCAGCGAAATCCGAGCTTTTGGACCAAAAATACTTCCCACAAGCGGTGTCGGCGGATCACCACCAATGCCGCCTTCTGCCCATCGCTGGAAAGATGCACTCCCCGATAGCGCACGTAGTCGATCAGCCCCTTGCCCGAAAGTCGCTTGAGCATGTCTGTCACCGAAGAGTCCTTCGCCTCTACCAACTGCGCGATGGCTCTGGTGCTCACGGCTTCCCCATCGCCCCCTAAGGCAAAGATCGCTTTAAGATAGTTTTCTTCGGCCAGACTAAGAGAGTGCATATCGAATGGATCGAAGGAGAAGGTCTGCCGCTAGATGAATGCAGAATGTTTCTCCGTATCTTTGGAAGTAAAGCTACTAGCCAAAAAGTAAAGGTAAAAAGGGGATCCCAGTTTCGCCAACTCATTTGTGAGTGTATCGCCCACTCCCAACGAAAACCTATCATAAGCTTGAAAAATAGTAACTTAATAAGTTACAATTGCATCATGGATCAAAAAGTACGCGAGGTTGTTGAATTTGAAAATCACTTTAGTGAATTTCTGAAGAAACAACCCCTGAAGGTTCAGAACAAAATTTTTAAGGTCATTCAGGCGATTGAAACTCTTGAACGAATGCCTGGCAATTATCTAAAAGCACTTGCTTGGAACAAATGGACTTTATGAAGC
>DAITMB010000055.1:5813-12360 GCA_036835375.1 Bacteroidota bacterium | reverse complement strand
GACGCTTAAAACATTGTTTGATATCGTCGAAAAAGGATTGGGAGGAAAAGTAACAATTTCGATCCAAATTTAATTTAAATCCGCACTAACGACAAGCAACGCAAGCCATAATAGCGCCTATTGGCAAACTGATGGGCCGCAGCGCAACAGGTGCATGCTGTTCGCCCAACCTTAAAAACCCTTGCACAGGGACTGGCGACACCAGCTCCTAAGCAAGGGCATTTAGTCCATGAAGTGGATGTGTTGAGCTTCAAAAGGCGATGTTTGGAAGGAGATATTAGGAATCTTCAATCCGCAGGTCATCTCCCCATGCGTCACACGCTCACACCGACCTGTTTGACATCCTCTTCCCGCAAGTGCCGACGAATAATTTTTCCTACGTTGGACTTCGGCAACTCTTCGCGAAAC
Organism: Bacteroidota bacterium; assembly: GCA_036835375.1. Classification (GTDB taxonomy): domain Bacteria; phylum Bacteroidota; class Bacteroidia; order J057; family J057; genus JANQTF01. Next base: position 11,952 of record DAITMB010000055.1, on the reverse strand, counting down.
TCAATGTACTTCGGCATTTTATAAGCGGTGAGTTTGTCGCGGCAGTGATGCTTGATCGTCTCCGGGGTTAAATTGGGATCCTTTTTCACGACGAACACCTTCACAGCCTCTGTTGACTTGTCGTCGGGCACTCCGATGGCGGCGCACTCCAGCACGCCGGGACAACTGGCTACGACATCTTCTACCTCATTGGGATAGACGTTGAATCCCGACACCAAAATCATGTCTTTGATTCTATCTACGATCCGGAAGAAGCCTTGCTCATCCATGACGCCTACGTCTCCGGTGCGAAACCATCCCCCCGTGTGGAATACTTTCTCGGTCTCGTCGGGCCGATTCCAATATCCTGTCATCACCTGAGGCCCTCTGGCACAGATTTCACCGCGTTCACCCTGGGGCAACTCACGGCCAGCCTCGTCCATGATGGCCAAGTCGGTGCCTGGGATGGGCAGTCCGATAGTGCCGATGCGATCCGTGCCATCAAGCGGGTTGGCGGTGAGCACAGGAGATGTTTCGCTGAGGCCATATCCCTCAATAATAGGCTTCCCGGTGAGCTTTTTCCACTTCTCATTCACAGCCGTCTGAACTGCCATGCCCCCGCCCATGGCCAGACGAAGGTGAGAGAAATCAAGATTTTGAAAGTCGGGCTGATTTAGCAAGCTGTTGAACAATGTGTTGACGCCCGTGATCATCGAGACTTTTTCATTGCTCATGTCCTTGATGAAGCTCTCCATGTCCCGGGGGTTGGTGATGAGCACATTGCGAGCGCCCAGCTTGAGCATCGTGAAGCAGTTGACTGTGAGCGCAAAAATGTGATATAGCGGCAAAGCCGTGATAACGGTTTCCTCCCTTTCTTTGAGATCGGTGCCCATCCATTCGAAGAGCATCTGCATGTTTGCGACGAGGTTGCCGTGTGTGAGGGTCGCCCCTTTGGACACGCCAGTGGTCCCGCCGGTGTATTGTAAAAACCCTACATCTTCCAGCCTGCACTCGACTGGCGTGTAGGATTGGCGCGCACCCCTGGCCAGCGCTGATTTGAGTTTGACGGCACCTGGAAGGTGATAGGGAGGGACCATCTTGCGAACATACTTCACTACGGCATTGACAATCAACCCCTTGAGACCACCGATCATATCTCCGATTTCGGTGATGATGATGTGCTCAATGTGTGTTTGAGGAAGAATCTGCTCAAGCTTATCGGCAAAGTTGGCCAAAATCACGATCGCCTTTGCGCCGGAATCGTGAAACTGGTGAGCCATCTCCCGGGCTGTGTAGAGCGGATTGGTATTGACAATGATGAGTCCTGCTCGTAAGGCACCGAAGAGTACCACGGGATACTGAAGTAAGTTGGGCAACTGAATTGCGATGCGATCGCCTTTCTTCAGTCCGAGACTTTGTAGGTAGGCGGCAAAAGCTTGTGCTTTTTGGTCAAGCTGTCCGTAGGTCATTTCCTTGCCCATGTTCACAAAAGCCACCGAAGTGGCGTATTTCGCGAGGCAAGCATCAACAAATTGTGTAACGGAGCTAAATTGGGTAAGATTGATATCAGTCATAACACCTTTGGGGTAGGACTGATGCCAGATACGATGTTCCATAAGTAGAATCTCAAAGTTTGTAGTAAAGTCCTTGTGATATGTATATAGCCAGCGCGTTAACACCCGCTAACCGATCTTCGCCGCTTGCGTCGCGTAGTGAGTGACACGGCTAAGGATATACGGAATGCGGATTCTTGTGGCGAATAGGAATATAGTATTTTCTGCTTACGTATGCAACATACTGAACCCATGAACCAGGTTCTTGGCCATTGAAAACCTCTTTGTCTTTGAGCATCAGGGCCGATGTCTCACCAAGGTCCAATTCAAAGACAGGGCTTGATCCACTTCTTTGAAAAACTGGATCAGTTCCGCAATACTCAATGGTTGAAGCGTAGGCTCGATGAATTCCAGCCGCCAGGATACTTCTACCGCATCCACTGATTGCTGCGTGCTGAGGGTAAATCTCATGCGATCAGGCTGCATTTCCAGCTCCACGGGAGACGTAGGCAGAGAGCTGACCGCCCATCCTTCGGGCACAGAGATGACCATTTCGACGCTTTTGGCGACGGGATACTCCCACTCCACAGGAAGCGTTCGCGAGGCATCAATCTTCGGCAGGGTGCCGCGCCAGTTGTAAGGGTCTATTGGAACCAAGATGCTGTCTGGAGTGGAGTTTGGCAGAAGCAGCTCTTTCGCAGGGTAAGTGATCGTCACAGGGGACTGGGCTTGGTGGTCGCCGTAAAGCTCCAAAGGATCCCGCGATGACAGCCGAAAGCTCCCTACATCAAACGATTGATTCCATGAGCCCTCTGGGTAACCAGCATACAGGTCTCGCACTTGGCCATTCAATTCGGCATTTTCAGATAGCGTCAAATCAAGAGAATGATCTATGAAAGATCCGGGGCTGGGAGCAATGGCTATCCAGCCTCTGGTGGTAGAATCACTGATTACCCAGCCACGCCGATTGGCCGATGCCAAAGGGAGCCACATGTAGTCCAGCCCTCCTCCCGACAGGTCGAGAAACATCGGCTGACCGTCCACTACCGCCCAGATAATCAGATGGTTGAATTGATCCCAATAGGGGCTATCAACCGTAGCGCCATGGTCCCGCGTGCTTACAAATACCCTTCTTGGTTGGAATCCGGCGCTTTCCAACAGCAGATACAGGAGCATGTTGATCTCTGCACTGTTGCCTTTCCGACTCTTGTACACCGCGCCAGGGTCCTTCTCGACATCGCGGCGATACAAGCCATTCCATTTGACACTTCGTTGGAGATGGTGAAATATATAGGCCACTTTTTCTTCTTCCGTCACTGCCGTCCGCGTGAGCGTTAAAGCGAGCGATCCCAGTGCTTGAAGGACTCGCTCGTCCACCGATTTCACGGTACCATACTCCAGTGCGTAGGACAGATCCTGCCAGTCTTCTTCCTCAGATGTGGGATCCCATGGCAGCAATTGAAACCGAATGTGAAGCCGGTGATCGAGCACGTTGGTCAAGAAAGGCTGCGAAGGCACCCCCGGGCTGAATCGCTTGATCCATCGATTGCGGCTCGTCGAAGCGATTCGATTGGGATACGTCCCGGCACGAAAGGCCAGCGGCTCAAAACCAAACAGGAGCACCTCACTGTATTTGGTGGGGATTTCTCGCTCAAAATACCAAGGCCGCAAGACGTCCCCGTTCGGAGTAACGAGCGAATATCTCACCTCAATAATGCCATCTACCGGCACCTCAGGAAACACCACGACTTTGCAAAGGCTGTCGGGATGGAAGGTGCTGTCTGGTAGTCCAGCGACGCGAAGCGTTACCTTCTTCTTTTTTCCGTTTTCCAGGTAATGATACTGCGCCCTCAAGGACCTAATGCGCTCCGTCTTGCCAAATTTGATGACTTGCCGGCCATACTTTCGGCTGGCTTCCTTGGTCAACACTTTGATTTGATAGTGGTGAAACAGGCGCGCCTCTAGTTTTTCCAGGTTTTCGGGGACCCATTTTCCTACATCAAATAGCACAACCGCTTCCGCTCCAGGAGCAAATAGGTAGGAGCTGGCAGCCAAATCCTCGTCGGACACCTTGCCCCAGCGCGCAATGACGGTCTGAGCAGAGATCGAGAGGTACCCTAGTAGAAAGCAGACGAGAAACAGGAAGTGACGCACAGAAGGAGCAGTTAAAGGAATGGGAGAGGGAGAAGAAAGCAAAGAACGATGGTCAACACAAAATAAGCATGTCTCCATGACCAACGCTACCCAGGCAAGGCTGTTTTTTTAGTTCATGTTCAATATCTCGCTTTGACCTTGCGAATGAAAGAGTTATTCGAGCGCATGTAGTCGACAGCCTTCACGTAGCGGCCCGCTGGGTCCAATATCGATACAGTCCCGCAACACTCATCCAAGCTGGATTGGCAGCCTCGTAGCGGGCAATGCCTTTGTCATCAAGCCCAGCAGCACGAAGTTGTGCCGCCGCATAAGCCTGAAAATCGGGCACCACCTCTTCAATCGCTTGCTTCTGTTCCCAGCGAGGACGAATCCATGCGGCCCAGCCCTGGAGCTGATCTTTGAGCTGCGCCAAATGGGTTGTGACTTCTCTCACACTCCCAAAATGTGTCAGGTAAAGCACCCGAGGTTGCAATCCCAGGATCAGGTCGATGGAGGACATCCAAGCTTCTATGTCGATATCCGGGGGAGGACAGGGCGGCACGACAGGTCCAGAATCAATCCGGCAGCCCGCCACATCTCCAGAAAAGATCTGGTCTCCCCATTGCCATGCGATGTGATGAGAGGCATGGCCGGGCGTGTGCCATGCGCGAAAAGTGTGCTCTCCGATCTGGACTTGCTCCCCGTCAGGGACAGAGATCAGTCGCTCCTCCGAAATTCCGTTCATTTCGCCCCACAGTGCCTCCATCATGTCGCCATAAATGCGCTTGGCCGAGCCGTAGAGCCGGGTTGGGTCCTGCATGTGGCGATACCCCAAGGGATGGACATATACCTTGGCACCACCCGCTGCCAAAGCCCATGCGGCACCAGCATGATCGAAATGGATATGACTCAGCAACACATGCCGCACATCCTCCAAGCGATATCCAAGTGCTTCGATGCCGGATTTCAGCGCGGGAAAGACACTATAGGGGCCACTATCCACGATAATCAAGCCCTCCACCGAGGGGATAAGGTAAGAAGCTATCGCGTGATCGTGAAAAAAGTGCAGGTCAATGATGTGGGGTTCAACGGGCTCTGGCATGGGGTCGCGGCTTGAGGGCGGAGCAAGATCGGAAGGAAGGATCGGGTGAATCGGCAGGATAAAGTAAAAAAAATACTTGGGACGAAGCTTCGCTGATTTTTTCAAAGCTTGGCATCTCAAGTGCATTCAGGCAGCCGCGCAGCATGTCAACCATTATTATTCATTTTATTTTCGGAGGAATGGTAAAATTGTCTGTCATAGCAAAAACAGCATTTCCACCGTGTAAAGCGTCTGAAATCTGCACTACTGCTGCATTCAACTGTAGTCAACTCTCGAAAGCGATCTCAATTTTTCACTTCTATTTCCTTCTTGACTTTCTGTTTCGCTTTATACAATTGATCTTGCCATACCTTAGCTTATCCCGTTGAAAGTCTCTGTAAGATTCTTATATGACCGAAGTTACCAACCGCTCATCCCTCCAACTTGCCCTGTCTCTTGCTGTGGTAGGCGCAGGACTCTGCATCGTTAGTCCCGATATTCTCTCGGAAGGCATGTTCATGGACGGCATGATCTATGCGATCATTGCCAAAAACCTCTCGGAGGGCATTGGTAGTTTTTGGATTCCGTATTTCACCGCCACCCAAGATCCAGAGTTTTACGGTCACCCGCCACTCGCCTTCGGATTGCAAAGTCTATTTTTCCGCATTTTTGGCACAGGAATCAGCCTCGAAAAAGTCTATTCTGTGTTGACCTATGTTGCTACTGGCGGACTGATTTGGGCTTGGTGGCAATCGCTCAAGCTTCGTCAAAGTTGGTTGCTGTTTCTCTTTTGGCTCAGTTGTCCTGTCGTGTTGTGGGCATCATACGGCAACTTACTGGAAAATACCCTCATGCTCTTCACCACCGGAGCGACACTCTTGTACTTCGGCACTTTTCGACGTTCCAGTTGGTGGATTTGGCCTTGCGGTTTTCTGTTGGCATTGGGCTTTCTGACAAAAGGATTTGTTGCTTTTTTCCCACTAAGCTTCCCCTTGTGGCTGTATCTACTGCGATTTGAACCTTCGTTTCGCCGCACTTCTGCGCGCACCCTGCTATGGATCTTCGCTACGTTGTTACCGCTGGCCGTGATCCTGTTGAGTTCGGCGGCCGCACGGCACTACCTTAGCACTTACCTCGACATTCAAGTTATCAGTAGTTTGCAACATGTCCAAACTGTGTCTTGGCGTGGCTTCATCGTCATGAAACTCCTCGGCGAGTTGGCCCCTGCCTTGGCAATTGTCTCGCTGGTCCTCTTGATTTCTTGGAAAAAAGGAATAACGATTTCTTCCAATACGCGCCGGACCGCTGCTGTTTACTTCCTCACCGGGCTTTCAGGCGCTTTACCGATCATCATTAGCCTCAAACAAAGCGGCTTTTATCTCATTCCTGTTTT
>DAITMB010000055.1:0-5713 GCA_036835375.1 Bacteroidota bacterium | reverse complement strand
CCCCTATCTCAGAACTGATTGGAGCCTCCACGGCTACTATGCCCGCTACAAAAACGTGAGTTTGGATACAGACTTTACTTCTGAGCGCCGTTTTCTGTTGACGCTCAAAAACCAGGAACAAGATGAATTCACCCAAAATTACCGCCCCTTAGCACTCCCAACGGAAGCATATCAACTGTGGGAAAGACAGGAGCCATAAAAATAGCAATTTCATCCATATGAAGCGCCAAGATCGCCCCTGTCATCCGCTTTGGCGGAAACCGTAAGGGTTCGAAGCCTTTCTCGTGAAATGCCTGCAAGAATTATCAGGGCTTTTACAACCTTTTGATCTGGCAAGCGATTTACGGGAATCGCTCACAGACAATCATCTCCCCTTATGCTCCCATCCTCTACCGTCCTGCTCACCGGCGCCACAGCTGGCATCGGGCGTGCCACAGCCAAGGCGCTCGCCCCCTTGTGTGGGAAAATCATCCTTGTCTCACGCAGTGAGAAAAAACTTCTTTCACTCATTCAGGAACTGAGCCAAGAGACCAGCCCGGACCGGCTTGACTACGTCGTGGCTGATCTCAGTGAACCTACCCAGATCTTGACTGCGGTCAATGAAATCAAAAGTCGATACGACCAAATCGATATTTTGATCAACAATGCAGGCGGCTACTTCAGCGAACGGCGCGAAAACTCAGTGGGCTACGAATATACCTTTGCCCTCAACCATTTGGGATATTGGCATCTCAGCACCCAACTCCTTGACCTGATGACCGCATCGCCGCGAGCCCGCATCATCAATGTGAGTTCCGGGGTGTATCCGATGGGCAAAATCCACCAAAAAGATCTCATGCTTCGCTCTGACTACTCTGGGATGAAAGCATACGCTCAGTCAAAGCTTGCCAACATTTTCTTCACTCGAGTGCTGGCTCGAAGACTGGAAGGAAAAGGGATCACGGTGAATTGTCTGCATCCAGGCACGGTCGGCACTGACTTTATGAAAAACATAGGCAGCTGGGTGCGACCCTTCATCTCATTTGTTAAACTCTTCATGCTGTCGCCTGAAAAAGGCGCCGAAACCACCATTTACCTCGCGACTTCGCCGGAAGTGGCAGAGGTGAGCGGTCAGTATTTTGTTCGCAAAAAAGTCGTCCACCTGAAGTCTGTTGCTCAAGATGATGCCCTCGCCGAATGGCTCTGGGACGAAAGCGAGCGATTGGTCGCTCACAGTGTCGCGGTCTAAAGCGCCTGATGGTGATTCCGGTTCAAGTTTGAAAGCCAAGGATTTTGGGCTGATTCGAAGGAAAATCCGCAGGCTTGAAGATGGTGTGTCGCACAAGTTTGCGAGAAGATTGTATAAATATTTTCGGAGACTGCCTACCTTGTGACAGAGATCCTGCCTAGCCCTTATGCATCCACTCCACATTTACCTGGGTCTTGGAGCCTTACTGTTTCTCTCGGGAATATTCATTGTGCTCACGCGCCGCAATGCAGTCATGGCATTGATGGGTGTGGAGCTGATGCTGAATGCCGCTAACCTAAACTTTGTTGGCTTTTCTCGCTATGATCAAGTGGATCTCGATGGGCAAATGGCTGCCCTCTTCGTGATAGTCCTTGCCGCTGCGGAGGTAGCCGTGGGGCTGGCGCTCATCCTGAATCTCTATCGCAGAAAGCAGACCATCGACTTGGGAGGACCGCAGGAGTTGAAAGGATGAAAGAGAATGGGGTTACGTATAAAGTGGCATCCCCTGAAAATCGATGATTTTCAGGGGATGCCACATATTGTGTGGTGCGGGCAGGAATCGAACCAGCGACACCAGGATTTTCAGTCCTGTGCTCTACCAACTGAGCTACCGCACCATTTTCCTAAAGCGGTCACAAACATAGTAGGATTTTTTCTCCAATGAAAACAAAATCAAATCTTTTGATCAGATCTTTTAGAAAAACTCCCTCAAATCTGAACGAATCTGCTGTTGGAGAGTTTCGCGCCATCCAGCTAGACTAGCGCAGGAACTGGATTTGATGCCGTGACGGCCTGAGAAGTATAACTCCTATAATGGAACAATGTCATCGGGCAGTCTCATGGCTGTCGGAGCGAGTTTCGGGAATCTTCCATTTTTGCTACCTTCCGTCAGACGTTACCCATTTCCGAGATTCTCCTCCTGCGACGATTCGTGCGACGATCATGACAATATCTGACAGCAAACTCTTCCGGCTACTGTCCACGCTCAGCGAGGAGGAATGCAAGTCATTCGAAGCGTTTCTGCACTCACCTTTTCACCAAAAAAGTCGCAAAATCCTGGACTTCTGGGCCCTGCTTCAGCCTTGGTTTCCTATGCGCACGCCCCCTGCCGAAGGCTGGGAGACTGCCTTAGACAAACATCGACTTTTTGCGGAGCTGTTTCCTGAGCTGACCTACAAAGACAGCAACCTCTCGAATCTCATGACGACCATGAGCAATCTGGTGGAAGCTTTTTGGGTTCATCGGGCCGTAGGGGCACAGCCGTGGCTGCATACCCGGTTGTTGCTTCAAGCATATCGAGATCGGGCGGGGCTGGAGGCTGACTTTCATCGTCTGTGGAAGGTGCTTGAGAAAAAGTGGGAGGAAGTTCCGCAGGAAGATCCCGAAGAACTTTTTTTCCTGCTCAGCACCCGGCAAGAATACCTGAGCTTCCAATCGGAGCATCAGCCCCGTGACGCCGCTTTTTCTCTGGGAGAAAGCTTAGGCTTGTTGAGAAAATTTACCCTCGTGCTCCATCTCAAGTATTACCTCGCCGCGCTCAATCGACAGCGCCTGGTAGAGGAAGAGGCGGACACCAGCCTTCAAGTCGCCCTGTGGCACTACCTGGATGAACATCCCAAATGGGCAATAGAACCTCCACTTCGGGTGTATGTCGGTGTCATTCGCTGCCTCCTCGACCCCGAGCATCCTGCGTATTATCCACAGACCATGACTTGGCTGAGCGAAGACCTGGGTCGGCTGCCTGTCATGGAAGCCAAGACCTTGGTTTATACCCTTTTAAATTATCTCAATGGCCGATTCAAAGCGAAGGGACAAGATATTCTTCCTGAGCTGCTAAATCTGTATCGGCTGGGCTATGAGCGGGGACTGCTGTTTTCAGGCGAATATCTCGACGCTCACGTATTTCTCAACATTCTCAATGTAGCCACAGGCGTCATCAAGGGGTCCGAAGGAGATGCGAAAACTGCGTGGGAGCAATGGCGGCAAGCCTTCGTCGCCGACAATCGAGCCCGTCTCCGACCGGATATTCGAGACGAAACTTATTCCTACGCGCAGGCATATCTGGCCTACCAAGCTAAGGACTATGCTGTTGCCTACCAGCTCTTGAGCCAGCACAAACCGAGCGACGTGCTCGCAGACCTCAGCCGCAGGACCCTGCTCATTCGGGTGTATTACGATGCCTGGGACCAAGATCTTTTTGATGCGCAGGTAAAAAGTGCCCTGATGTACATCAGCCGCGCTTCATCCGTTTCGGAAGGAAAACGCCTCGCTTACAATCGTTTTGTGCGCCTGAGCAGGATGCTTTTTGGACTCAAGGGCAAGCCCATTTCGGGACAGAAACTCGCAGCCATTCGAGCCGACATTCTCTCCCCCGAACCCCTTGAGTGCAGGCAGTGGCTTACTGAGAAAGTGGAGGAATTACCGCAGTAAATCGCGCGAATCAAGTTCCTCTATGCCAGCTCTGCCTTCCACTGGGCAGGGAAACAGCAAACCCCATTTTATTGGATCAACACTTTTTGTATTACCTGATTTCCGACCATCAAGACAAACATCCCGCTTTTAGGGTGTTCCAACTTCCAATCGAATGACGGTGTGCCGGCGGGAATGACCACCGCTTGCTGTTCTCGGCCCAGAAGATCAACCATACGCAAGCTAAACGTGGCTTCCGTGGGCGCTGAAAAATCTAGCCGGAGCCAGTCAGTGGCGGGATTGGGATAGACGAGTACCTCGGATCGCCGCAACATCTCTACGGCGCCTGTGGCGAGATCCGTGCACCCTGCTGGCGGGAGGATAGGGGAGCAAAAGGCTGTGTCGAGGACGTTGACCTCTTCGATTTGCACGATCGGACCACCATAATAGGTCGGTGACACAGGCAAAGATTCCTCGGCACCCGCATTAAAAAAGATGATGCTACTCGTAGTGTCGGAGCCGCCAGCCAAAAATCGAACCCCAGCGAGGGCGTGGTGCTTTGCTGGAAGTGATTTGGCTGCCACCACCGAGGTCGCCAAATAGCTGTAAGCACTCCCATCGCTGTAGGTGTAGAGCGCTTCGAGCTCAAGGTCCTCGTCCAGGTGAAAAACTGCCGAAATAGGCGCAGGATCACCAAATTTCAAGACCGAGCCAGCCAGAAGCCAGCCAGCATCGTGAGGCTCCAGTCGCAGACCTAAGCTCAGTGGCCGCTGAAAATCAGTCAACACGCTTCGCTGAAGCACATCACCTGTGCCTGGATCCAACTCGTAGATCCCAGCGCCGATCGTCTGGATGGGAATTCCTGCAAATGCCGTATCCAAATACTGAGATCCTCCAGCATAGAGCCGCCCATCGTCACTCAAGCCCAGCGATACAGCTGCATGGTAGGTGCTCAAGTTGCTCGTACCAATTGTTGGTAAAAATGCGGCAGGTGCGGGTGCCCACAAACTCACCCATTCGGTATTCAAAGAGGTATCCGTTTTGATCGCCATCAAATACACGGAGTCTTTACTGGCGTCAAAGTAGGCTCCCGAAAGCACAAATCCGCCAGCATCAGGCAACGATAACACATCATATCCGACGAGGGTGTCCTCCGTGGGAAATTCATCGAACACTTTGTAGCCCAAAGGAGCTAAATCCCAATCGAAGTGCGAGAGGTATAAGGTCTTTCGTGTGGTGCCTGCGAGGGTCGCCGAGTCGGTAAGCTCCCAATAGACTGTTTGTCCCGTGGCTACAAGTCCGTCTTGGGAGGTGTTCGCAAGGGCGTAGGTGGCTGCCGGGCACAGCAATTCGATCCCGAGTGGATTCGTAGCAGGAATCTCGATGAGGCGCTCGCTCACGAGGTTGCCGCATGGATCTGCCTCGACGATCCAGCCGGCTGGCACACGATACTGTGTCGAGAGGAAGGGCAGCAGGGTATCGATCTGCTGTGCCGTCACTAGATTGCCATTGGGACGCTCCACCACGTCGAATCCCAAGGTGCGATAATGCCCGCGATGAAACTGCTTCGACCAAATGATCCCCCCGCACGCATTGAGCTTCATCAGCCATCCATTGTCTTCCCAATAGCCTACCGATACAAAGTTTTGTTCTTGGGTCGCGATCATTTGAAGCGACCCGTCGGGAATATTGAGGTTGTCGAGCTTGCGAAATTTGATCGTCTGGGCTGGCAGGAATTCGCCCAGAAAGAGCAGCAGTAACAGGGAGCAAATGCGATAAACCATCATTTTGGGGCATATTGAGGGTGAAAAAGGTCAGTAGGGGAAGCGAGCAGATACTTTTGGATTTTCCCTTCGTTCATTCATTTTCATCGAAAAACCCAATGGTCAGAAGCCCGAATCTTAAGTCTGCGACCGAAGATCCAAGCTTCTGTATGATGTGTGGCAAAAGCCAGCCATGATGATCTCTGTATCAATTATTTCTGAATCAGCAGTTTCGTCGTCGTCACTTGCGCTCCCATTTGCCCTCGTACGAGGTACAATCCTGGCGTGAGATCCCGCAACAGCACTGGAGATG
>DAITMB010000054.1:0-31939 GCA_036835375.1 Bacteroidota bacterium | reverse complement strand
CATCCGGAGGCTGAGGCGCTCGAAGCCCCGGATAGCGTGCCTCCGCCTTCGAGAACCTCAGGCATCGGCATCGGGGGCATCGACATCCAACATCCGGAGGCTGAGGCGCTCGAAGCCCCGGATGAATAGCATCCCTATTTCCCCAAACTCACCTTGGCATTTTGTCCGGCGAGGCTGTCAAGGTAGTCTTCGGGGTGGAAATCGGTGGCGCTGAAGATCTGGTCGCGCGCATGAGCGTGTTGTTGTCTCTCCATGCTTCTGGCGAATCGGCGGATGCTGTCAGCTGAGTCGAGAATGATGCCCGGTACAGGCACGCTCTTGCCGTCATCGTCTTTGGCCACCATTGTAAAGTAAGAGGAGTTGCAGTGCTTCATCTTCCCGGTTTGGATGTTTTCAGAATCTACCCGCAGCCCTACCACCATCGAGGTGCGCCCAGTGAAGTTGATTGATGCTTTGAGGGTGACCAATTCTCCTACTTCAATCGGATTGAGAAAATCCACCTTGTTGACGGAAGCAGTCACACAGTAATAACCCGAATGCTTGGAGGCACAAGCAAATGCGACCTGGTCCATGAGATTGAGTACATATCCTCCATGAATTTTACCACTAAAGTTGGAGTAGGAAGGCAGCATGAGCTGGGTCATGGTGATTTGTGAGGCCTTGATACTTTTGAATTTCATATGACGAACGCCTGGTGAACTGAATGGGGGAAGCGCTGAGCGAAAGATAAGGAGCGGCGGGGACATCTACCGCTGGATTTCGCTAAGTTTGGAATAGTACTTCGAATCTTATATGATTGTCTCGGGTGAAAAAACGACTTATAAAAATACGATCAACCATTCCGAGTTCGGGATCAGTGCCATATATTTATTCAACCTTCAGTGAAAAAGATGAAAGATCTTGAGCCACAAGAAATCGATGAGTGAAAAAATTTCGAGCTTGGGTTACTCTGAGTCACGTTTTCTTCTGCGGGAATTTTGATGCACTGTGTTTTTACAAACAGATAAGAATGAAAAAACCAGAGATCATTGATGTGGTGAATCTGCTGCCAGAACTTGATAAAATGCTATTCGAGTTGTTGGAGCAACTATCTCCCGAAGATTGGGAGAGGCAGACGATCGCACCATCATGGAGGGTTAAAGATGTTGCTGTGCACTTGTTGGACGGAAACTTGAGAATGCTCTCTGTCTCACGCGATAGATATTTTGGCGAAAATCCTGGAAATATAAATTCTTATGCAGATTTATTAGCTTTTCTCAATGGACTGAATGCAGATTGGGTCAAGGCCACCAGAAGACTGAGCCCCAAGGTGATCACTGATTTACTAAGAATATCAGGGGCAGAATACTGTCAATTCCTGGCAACTTTGCCTCTTCACGAAAAAGCCAGCGTTTCTGTGGCTTGGGCTGGCGAAAGTGAATCCCAAAATTGGTTTCACATAGCAAGAGAGTACACCGAAAAATGGCATCATCAGCAACAGATGCGACTAGCGGTAGGAAGAGAAAGGGAATTACTGCAAGAAGCATGGTATTTTCCTTACTTGGACACCTCAGTAAGAGCTTTGCCTTATCATTACAGACATGTGGAAGGCAAGGACAATGAGGTCATCAAGTTTAGTTTCTTGGGAGAAAGTGAGAAAATCTGGTATCTCTACTATGAGAATGGATGGAATTTGCTTGTATCCACGGATCAAGTACCTACTTGTGAGGTCATGATCAGAGATGAATATGCTTGGAGAATATTTACCAAAGGGATAAATAATGAAGAAGCCATTTCGAATTCGGAGATCAAAGGCAAGCAAGAACTTGGCTTCAAAATTTTTGATATGATTGCGGTCATGGCATGACATGACTCTCTCCCGTCAGAAAAAAAACCTCTTACTGGTGCTCCAAATGACTACGCTGAATAACTTTTAAAAGAAATCAGGGCGAAAAGTTTGGCCAAGCCACGTCGCACCCATCCCGTCTAGCTGACTTAGGCGCCACAGCACGGAGCAGGATGCATTCCCTCAAGTTTGCTTATCTTCGACGTTCAAACATTCGCTTGACTCAACTTTTCTCTATGCATCGCATCCTCTCAACTCTGCTGGTCCTCTTCTCCGCTAGCTTCCTTCCCGCTCAGGCTCCCATGCCAGCCAAATCGTCCTCGGAGATCCAGCATATGATCAAGGGCCTGCAAGTGATGGGCCGAGTGCTCTATATCGCCGCCCATCCCGACGATGAAAATCAGCGGCTGATCGCGTACTTCGCTCAGGGACAAGGGTATGAAACCGCCTATCTCTCCCTTACTCGCGGAGATGGTGGACAAAATCTCATCGGGGACGAGAAGGGCGCTTCGCTTGGCGTATTGAGAACCCAAGAACTGCTAGCTGCCAGGCGGATCGACGGCGGGCAACAGTTTTTCACCCGCGCTTACGACTTTGGCTACTCCAAAACACCCGAGGAAACCCTCACCAAATGGGACAAGACAGAGTTGCTGCGCGACATGGTTTGGATAATCCGTAGCTTTCGGCCCGATGTCATGATCACGCGCTTCGCCACGCCAGAAAAAGGCGGCGGTGGTCACGGACAGCACACCACATCTGCCATTGTGGCCCGCGAAGCTTTTTCCCTGGCAGCCGACCCCACAGCCTTCCCCGAGCAACTTGCTTACGTAGCGACTTGGCAACCAAGCCGGTTGATGTGGAACAACTACTGGGGATTTCGCCGACAAAATCCCACTGAAGAAGAACTGAAGGACGTCATTTCCATCAACATCGGGGCATTTGATCCGCTGCTGGGAAAAAGCTATGGAGAAATCGCTTCCGAAGCCCGCTCCATGCACCGCTGCCAAGCCTTTGGGGCAGCGCTTTTGCGCGGTAGCTTGAAAGAATACCTCGCTTACGAACTGGGCACCAAGCCTGAAAACGACGATTTATTCAGCGGAATAGAGACTTCTTGGTCGCGCGTTGGGCTACCAGAAGTAGGAGATCTTCTTGCTCAAGCTTTCTTGAATTTTGATGCCACAGATCCTACCAAGTCACTCCCCCTATTGCTTCAAGTGAAGCAGCTCATCGATACGAACCCCAATGCTTGGGTCGCTGATAAGCGAAGAGATCTGGATCAAGTCATCCTTTACTGCGCCGGGATCTGGATGGAAGCTACTACCGCCCGGCCGATGATAGCCGTGGGTGACAGCATTGCATACCAGGTCGAAATCCTGAAGCGCTCCTCCATTGAGGCGCGCGTGGTGACGATCGCCCGTGACGACAAAATCGATACCCTCCACGTGGCGCTCGAAGACAATGGCGCAGTACAGCGCTGGGACTTTTCTGCGCCCGGCAAAGCCACCCCGGATGCGCAGGACGCAATATATCCCATCTCGCAACCATATTGGCTCAGCAATCCCCATCCCGTTGGGCTTTATGAAGTAAGCAATACACAATGGGTTGGCCGCCCAGAAAACCCCGTTTCACTCCATATAGCGGTCACATTTGACATTCGTGGGGTGATCCTCCGTACTGAGCTTCCGATCGTGCATCGATATGTGGACCGGGCGGTAGGCGAGCTGTATCGCCCGCTGGTGATCACGCCACCGCTCACGGCAAACTTGGCCGAAAGTGCTTATTTATTCGCGGACAATCTTCCCAAGACGGTGAAGATCCAAACGCAGGGATATCGCAAAGGCACGTATCGATTGACTTTTGAAGCGCCTGCCGGATGGCAGTTTTCACCTGAAGAATTGACTGTCGCGATTGACCATCCTGGACAAGAGCTTCCGCTTTCGGTCTTGGTGACCCCTCCGATGCTCAAGTCCAAAGGGACACTTCGAGTCATCATACATGCGGAAGGTATGGATCCCTATAGTCTAGGACATGAAACGGTCAGCTATGATCATATCCCTACTCAGACTTGGTTTCCGCCAGCGACCAGCCACCTGGTGAGGATTGACCTGCAAAAACGCGGCGAGCGGATCGCCTATCTCATGGGATCCGGGGACGAAATCCCAGAAGCCCTCCGAGAGATTGGCTACCAAGTGGATTTACTTCAGCCAAATACCCTCACTGCGGAGCAGCTCAAACCCTACGATGCTGTGATCGCGGGCGTCCGCTCTTACAACACCCAAGAGCGTATGCCCTACTTGCAGCGCCAAATCCTCGACTACGTCGAACAAGGCGGCACGTATCTGGTGCAATACAACACTTCCTTTGATATGAAGGAGTCTAATCCGGGACCATACCAACTTGAATTAGGCCGTGAACGCATCACCGTAGAAGAAGCTGAACTTCGATTCTTGGATCCTGCGCACCCAGCATTCCATTTTCCAAATAAGATCAGCGATCAAGATCTGGAAGGATGGGTTCAGGAAAGGGGCTTGTATTTTGCCGAAAAATGGGATGAGCGCTACCAACCGCTGTTGGCAGGGCATGACCCGGGCGAAAAAGAGCTCGAAGGTGCTTTGCTTGTGGCGAAATACGGCGAAGGTCATTTCATCTACACTGGGCTGTCCTTTTTCCGACAGCTCCCGGCTGGTGTACCCGGAGCTTTCAGGCTGTTTGTCAACCTCCTTTCGCTCGGCTACGACAAAGAATAGTTGAAAAAAGCAGGTTTCCTTGTTTGACTACCCATAGAAACCGCTCATCCATGCCGTAACGCCCCGGATTCCTGTCTCTCCCCAACCCCTCCGATCATGAGCCATACAGAAGAAGACAAAGAACTCACGCAACTCTTTCCCTTTGTGCGAAGATGGAAAACGATCTACCTCTTCGTGCTGGGCGAATTGGTGGTGTTGATCCTGATGTTTTATCTATTTGGCAGATACTTCTCATGAATACAGGCCTGAGCGTAATCGACTGGGCTGTCATGGGCGGCACCATTCTTTTGATCGTAGGATACGGAATCTGGAAAAGCCGGGGAAGCCAGAACATTCGTGGCTATCTCCTCTCCAACCAGGACATGAAATGGTGGACCATCGGGCTGTCCATCATGGCGACACAAGCCAGTGCCATCACTTTCCTCTCCACGCCGGGGCAATCCTATGGCGATGGGATGCGATTTGTGCAGTTTTACTTTGGGTTGCCCATTGCCTTGGTCATCATTAGCATGGTGGCCATCCCGATTTATCGTCGGCTGAATGTGTACACGGCTTACGAATATCTCGAGCAGCGATTTGACCTTCGAACCCGCACCCTCGGTGCCCTACTTTTCTTGCTGGGAAGAAGCCTTGCGGGTGGCATTACCATCGTGGCACCCGCCATCATTTTAGAGACCATTCTAGGCTGGGACACCACGGTGACCTGTATCGGAATCGGTGCCGTGGTGATGCTCTACACTGTGAGCGGCGGTACCAAGGCGGTGAGCCAAACCCAGCAGCAACAAATGGCCGTGATGTTGATCGGCATGTTCATCGCGGGGATCATTATGTTCCTGGAAATGCCGCCGGAAGTAGGGCTGATCGATGCGCTCGACATCGCTGGGAAATCCGGCAAACTCAATGTCATTACCCTGCCCAAAAACTGGTCTGAATTCGTCAACGATCGTTACAATCTCCTCTCTGGACTCGTAGCTGGAACTTTTTTGTCCCTGTCATACTTCGGCACGGACCAGTCGCAGGTGCAGCGCTATCTTGGGGGCAAGAGCGTCTCAGAGATTCGGATCGGACTGATGTTCAATGCCATCTTCAAGATCCCGATGCAATTCGCTATCCTCTTCATTGGCGCGATGATGTACGTGTTTTATTTGTTCGCTCCTACGCCTATGTTTTTCAATGAAAAGGAGCGACTGCTGACCATCGAAGGAGAACACGGAGCGGCCTACCGCGCCATCGAGCAGGAATTTCAAGCAGCAGATGAAGCCGAGACGATTGCGTGGAGTGAGTACCTTCGGCAAAAACATGGCGATTCTCCCGAGAATGCCGAACTTTTCCTGGCGGAAGCCCTTACCAAGTCCCAGCGAGCAGACAGCCTCCGGAATGAAGGCATTGAGGTGATCAAGCGTAGAGATGACGCGAAGCCGCAGGACCAAGATCGGGTGTTTTTGACCTTTGTACTCAACCATCTCCCCATTGGGCTGGTGGGTCTGTTGATGGCAGTGATTTTTTCGGCGGCGATGTCTTCCAGCTCGGCGGAACTCAATGCGCTGGGTAGTACCACGTTAGTGGACATTTATAAGCGACAAATCTATCCAGACGGCAGTGATCAGCACTATCTGCTCATGTCGCGCTTGCTTACGATGGGATGGGGCATCGTGGCCATTGGATTTGCGATCACGGCCGGCCAATTTGAAAACCTGATAGAGTATGTCAACATTCTCGGATCGCTGTTTTATGGGACCATTCTGGGGCTATTCGTAGTCGCTTTTTTTCTAAAAAAGATCGACGGACGCGCTGTGTTTCCTGCTGCGCTCATGGCCGAGGCCCTCGTGCTGTGTATGTATTTCCTGCCCTTGTTTTTTCCAGATACCTTCGATTGGCTGGCTGTGGGCTACCTGTGGCTCAATCTCATCGGGTGCGGGGCGGTGATTGGATTCAGCTATCTATGGCTGGGAATCTATCGATTGCGGAAAAGCTAGCTCGTTCGATGCCCTTCAGTCCGTTTCGAAGTGATGTTGAGGGGCTTGCTATCGACTTTCTACCCAGAAAATGCGCAAAAACTACTGAAAATCACCAAGAGGCTTCCTATTTTTGCCCGAAGAATGGAGAGGCATCCTCATCATTTCTCGCAGGTCTGCGACCTTTATCTGCATGATGAGCGAATGACAGGAACCTGATTTACTTCAATCGACTACCAACCTATGGGAAGAGCATTTGAATATCGCCGGGCAGCCAAAGAAAAGCGTTGGGACAAGATGTCCCGATTATTTCCTCGCTTAGGAAAGGCCATCACTGTGGCGGCGAAAGAAGGGGGGGGAGACCCAGAAATGAATGCCAAACTGCGCACAGCGATCCAGAATGCGAAGGCGCAGAACATGCCCAAAGACAACATTGACTCGGCGATCAAGCGAGCCACTGCCAAAGATGCGGCTGATTACTCCGAGATCAACTACGAAGGCAAGGGGCCCCATGGCGTGTTGATCTTTGTGGAATGCGCCACCGACAACCCTACCCGCACCGTGGCCAATATTAAGATGTATTTTAGTAAATATGGCCAAGGCATGGTGCCCACAGGCTCTCTGGAATTCATGTTTTCAAGAAAAGCCGTGTTTGAAATCGCGAGCGACCAGGTACAATCTATTGAAGACCTGGAACTAGAGTTGATCGATGCTGGGCTGGAAAGCATTGAGACCGAAGAAGACATCGTGTATGTGTATGGCGATTATGCAGATTTCGGATCCTTGTCAAAAGCTTTGGAAGGCCTTGGACTTGAGGTGCAAAAGGCGACACTTCAGCGCATTGCCACGACACCGATTCAGCTTTCTGAGGAGCAAATGGAAGAAGTGGACAAGCTGATCGATAAGATTGAGGAAGACGACGATGTCCAAGCCGTGTACACCAACATTGGGTAAGGTGGGTTCTTGGAGCGTTATCCTGAGTGTTTAGGGGCAAATGCGATAGCTTCCGCTGATCTGCCTCATGCCTTACGGCGGGAGGCTTCGAAAACGAAAGTTCGACCCACGCCCCGGAAAAAGTGGCATGTCTGTGGCGGCTCGAGGGAGCAGACAAAAGATAGGCGCATTAAAATGAGCTAATCTTCGTTAAAGAACCGTAGAAGACAAGCCTCTTCTTCTGCTTCGTATCGTCAATGGTATGGTAGTCTTGGCTACTTTGCGAATCTTCGCCGACAATCGCTATCTCATCATGAATCTTCTTCGTTGGTTATTTTTTCACGGCTTTTTGTTCCTTTTTGCTGCGCTTCCCGCTCAGCAGCCCCTCCCTGAAGTGGAAAAAGAGTTGGCTGCGATGGCCAAAGACATTCTTCTCCACGATTCCTTGACTTACAAAATTTCTCAAAACAAAGCTTTTGCCCGGCTGATGATCAGCACCCTTCAGCGTCCGGAGAGCTATTTTTATCCATGGGATTCGCTGCCCACGATTTCCGTCCTGAAAGCAGAAGATGATGCATTTCGCATATTTACGTGGCAGATCGTAGATAAAAATTACCGGGAGTACCGTGGTGAACAGAACCACTACTACTTCGGACTCATCCAGCGTCGCTATGAAGACGAAAAAGGAAAGATCTCTTATCTGGTCATCCCGCTGATTGACAATGCCCGCCTGACGCCCGGGGTAGAAAACATGCAGCTAGACAATCAAAATTGGCTGGGAGCCTTGTATTATCCTCTCAAAAACCACCGAAATACCATTCCGGCCTACACCACCAAGACGAAGTCGATGGTCGCCCGTGGGGATAGCGTTTATATTCTGGGGCAAGGCTGGGTGACAGGGGAGCAGAAACAGCGCAAATCCAAGGCGACTTATTATCTCTTGATGGGCTGGAATGGAGCAGATCATCAGGTGAATTATAAAGTCATGGAAGCCCTGTATTTCGATCCAGAAAATCCCAACAGAGCGATGTTTGGCGTGGGTGTTTTCTACTTCGATCAATATACTCCCCGCATGCGGGTTCTCTTCCGCTATCAGGAAAACGCCCCATTCTCTCTCAATATGGGATACATTCGAGGGGGATTTATGAATCGAGGCAAAGAAGAAATTGTGGTCTATGACCAGATGGGAGTCCCCAACTTCATTGGTGGCGCTCCAATTTCGATCATGCAAGCGGGACCGAGTGGATCTTACGATGGTTTTCGACTCAATAAAAAAACAGGGGGCTTTCGCTGGATACAAAATGTGGATTTGATCGACCCGATCACACGAGCGATGGCCAAGGAGATTTCGCAGAATCAAGAAAAAATCATTCGCGCGAGACTGGCGCAGCTCCACTATTGGGCAGAACTAATGGATGATCCTGCATTGGTCAAAAAGATCTCTAGGATCGAACAACAAAAGAAGCTCACAGCACGCAGCGTAAAGATGATTCGCAAACAAGAGGCTTCCTTGTTAGAAAGTGTGAAGTCCAAGAGCGATGCGGAGCAGCAGCGCCTGAAAAAAGCGGGGATTGCCCCTTGAGTTTTGCTTCATCGATGAACACTCCCTCCGACTTGGTCATTTTGGGTGGCGGCGGCTTCGCCAAAGAAGTGGCGGCCATATGGATTGCTTGCCAAGAGGCGGGGCAGTCACTGCCGCAGCTACGCGGGTTTGTGGCTCCAGCAGCCGCTTGGGCAGCCTGGCAACAGTTTCCCTACCTCGGCGACGATGCATGGGCCAAGGATCATCTGGATCCAGCAAGGACGGCATTCGTCGTGGGAGTCGGCACCGCGAAGTTGCGCGAGGAGATCGCTAACCAATACGAGTGCATGGGTTTCTCTGCCATTGGGATGATTCACCCAACCGCGCAAGTGGGTCTTGGTAGCCAAATTGGTGCTGGTACGATAATCTGCCCCGGGTCCATCCTCGCCATAGATGTGACGCTGGGGCGCCATATTCTTTGCAATCTTCAGGTCGGCATCGGCCATGACACCGTGATCGGCGATTATTCGGTCTTGTCTCCTGGCGTGCATCTAAGCGGAAACACACACATCGGGTTAGCATGTGAACTCGGCACCGGCGCTTGCACGATTCCGGGCGTTCGCATCGGGCCCAGGTCCGTGATCGGCGCAGGAGCTGTGGTCACGAGAGACTTGGATGGCTCGGCAACCTACGTCGGAGTGCCTGCACGGCCGCTGGGCGGCAAAAAGCCTTCTTCAAGCTGAGCATTTTTATAAGATAAAGTTAAGTTTCTATTTCTCAACATATGGCAACGTACAGATATGTTCTCACGTTCCAAAAGTTCTAAGTTACTCCGACTTCAATATTTTCTCAACCTCAACAGTTTATTGATCGTTATTTACGAAAAATTTTTTGTTTTTAATTTCATTTGCATTCCAAACCAAAGCTTTCTCATGAATCGATTTTCCACACTCCTTCTTCTCCCCTTTCTGCTGCTGATCCTGATGCCTGTAAGCTCTACAGCGCAAGAGCGATCCAGCTACTCAAATGAGGCATATCGTCAACGAATGCCTGCCTTGCCGACTTCCATGAATCGCAATACCGTGCAAGACACCTTGCTGGGCACTGCCTTTAACTCCCCTTGCTCGTCGGATCTGTTCCTCTACAGTGTCATCGCGCCTGATTGGGGATATGTAAGCGGAAACAATAGCTACTTAGACCGTGAGAAGGCCCAGCTATTGAACTACACCACTACCAGCCCAGTCACAGTGGAGGAAGTGTGGGGATTTTTCGCAGACGCCGTAGCAGTTGGTGATGGCCTTGTAAAGTTCAAACTCTATGACGTTGCAGCTGGTGGATCACCTGGCACACTACTTGGAGAGACGAGTTCTTCCCGGGTGTCTGGACTGAATGTGAGCGACAGCGCCGTTTTGGTGACTGTGTTCCCGGTTACCGGCAATGTCACCCTCACCGGTAAATCCAGCCTATTTGCTAGTTTGGATGTTTCTTCCATTTATGCAACCAATGATACTGTCGCTCTTTTTACCACAGAAGATCTCTGCGGTGGGCCTACCAATGGCTTTTGGGAGCTCTTTAGCGACAATACATGGGTGGATGTGAGTTCTGCTAGCTCATTTCAACTCAACTTGAATCTTTTCGTCGTGGCGGTCATTAGCTTTGATGAAACGGCGAGCCTCGATGAGCAATTCACGTCTGGCCACCTGAGTATCTCACCAGCATATCCTAATCCTTCTCAAGACAAAGTGGCGATTCCCTTCGAATTAGCTGCGGCTCAATCGGTAGAGATCAAGGTGTTCGATGCGAATGCTCGCCTGATCCATCAAGAAAGCAAAGGCTATCTATCACCCGGCAAACACAGCGAGATCCTCCATGTCAATGGATGGGCCGCAGGCGTTTACACCTACATGGTAGAAGCTGGGAATCACCGACTCATGAGCAGATTCCAGGTCGGGCAATAAGCTGTATCTGAAAGTCAGCAAAAAAACGGGCCAATGATTTTACAAAAAGGCCACCGGATTGTCATCCGGTGGCCTTTTTGGTGGGTACATCAGGCTGCATCATCAGGAAAGCGAAAGGAGACCTCCTCGACCATATCAGCTACATCTTGCCGCAGCTTGATTTTGTATGCTTCGAGTTGCTGAGCCAGAGCGTCATCTGCTGTTCCCAAAATTTGAGTGGCGAGGATACCGGCATTTTTGGCACCGTTGAGCGCGACTGTCGCGACCGGAACCCCGGAAGGCATTTGCAAAATCGATAAAACTGAGTCCCAGCCATCAATAGAATTGGATGACTTCACTGGCACCCCGATCACAGGTAGGGTCGTGACTGCGGCGACCATACCGGGAAGATGCGCTGCGCCTCCAGCCCCAGCAATGATGACCTTCACGCCCCTGGATCGCGCTTCTCTTGCATAGTCGATCATGCGTTCCGGTGTTCGATGCGCCGACACGACGGTCAACTCATGGGGAATCCCAAAGTACGCCAACATGTCGGCAGCTCCCTGCATGACTGGAAGATCTGATTTGCTGCCCATGATGATTCCGACCATACAAAAACAAATTGCTAAGATGAATAATGAGTGGCTGGGCTGGCAAGTTGAGAAGTGACTGGAAATTAATTAACCCAAAGAATCGCTCCAAAACGAACGAGAAATGACCATTACTGGCACCACACGAAAGTCTCTACAATCAGCGATGATCAATAGAAACTTACTGTTTCAGTTCTGAATCGCTCGACACGGTGAGCAAAGACCTTACCCGCTGGACCTTGTCGCGAAGCTGACTTAAATCTCTGTCGATGATGGTTACGTGGCCCATTTTCCGAAAAGGCCTTGTCTCGGCCTTGCCATACAAGTGAGGATAGACGCCTGGAATGGCAAGTGCCTCTTCCATCCCTTCATACACGACCGGACCGTAGGCACTTTCACCCCCCAAAATGTTGACCATCGCTGCGGGCGTGAGCAGGGTAGTTTCTCCCAATGGCAAGCCCAAAATCGCCCTCAGATGCTGCTCATACTGCGAAGTGCCACAAGCTTTGATGGTGTGGTGGCCGCTATTGTGCGGACGAGGGGCCATTTCGTTGAGTAGCACTTCCCCATTTTTCATCGCAAACATCTCTACCGCGAGCAAGCCCACATAGTCAAGGGTTTGTACCAGCTCAACTACGATTTCTCTGGCTCTCACGGCTTGCACGACCGGCAACTCTGCGGGACTATACAGGTATTCCACAAGATTGTGCTCCGGATGAAACACCATCTCCACGAGGGGATAGGTTTTGACTTCACCACGGGGGCTCCTTGCAACGAGGACGGCGATTTCTTTATGAAAATCCACCAATTCCTCCACAATTCCCGGCCCGTCAAAGGCTTTGTCCCAATCAGCAGCTTCGCGGATCACTTGCACCCCGCGACCGTCGTACCCGTCGCGCCCCATCTTGTTGACCGAAGGGATCCAGCCTATCTGGCGGGCATGTTCGCGATTTTCGACCAGCACAAAATCAGCTGTTGGCAACCCATGGCTGCGAAAAAACTGCTTTTGGTCTCGCTTGTCTTGAATCATGCGGATGGTTTCCGGATCTGGATACACCAATTTCCCTTCCGCCTGGAGCGCGGCCAAGGCATCCGTGTTCACCTTTTCGATCTCCACCGTGATCACCTGAAGATCTTTCCCAAATCGGTACACAGTGTCAAAATCCTGTAGAGAACCTTGCACAAAGCGATGTGCGTAGGGTCGGCAGGGAGCATCTTCGGCAGGATCCAGTACGTGAATGTTCACGTTGTAATCCACCGAAGCCTGAATGAGCATTCGACCGAGTTGCCCGCCGCCGATGATGCCCAAGTGTGTGTCGCGATAAAAGTATGACATCCTCTATGATTGGGACCGTGAAGATACGAATTGGGGCGGGACTGATACGTGCTGGCTGGAGAATCCCCCGTATCGTGGAAAACTTTCTGTATGCGGAGCGATATCTCTCCCGGCAGGCCCGCTGGATGGATCTAGTCCTGCCCGCTCTCCAACAAATAGGGCAATAATGCATCCGCGATGCGACGATCATTGCTCAGTCGGGGAAATTTGTTCTGCCCCCCGAGCTTACCCTGGGAACGCATATACTCCCGGGACGCATGAAGGCTCAGTGGACTCACTTGCAAGCGGCGTAGAATCTGCCCTGCGCGAAGATCTTGATAGTAGGGATTTTGTCGCTGCATGGCTTGATCCAATATTTCTGCAAATTCATTTAAATCACTTGGAGCAGTGGTGAACTCAACGAGCCATTCATGGCAAGATTCACCCTTTTGGGCATGGATCTTGGGTGCCACGGTGAATTCCTGAAAGGTAGCGCCAGTCCTTTCTGTGGCTTCAAGGATGGCCTGATTTACTTCTTCTGAGATCACATGCTCCCCAAAAGAACTAATAAAGTGCTTCACCCGACCACTCACGCGAATGATCCAAGGATCCAGGGAGGTAAATATGACGGTATCCCCAATGTCATAGGCCCAGAGCCCAGCGTTGGTCGAGACAATCATGGCATACTGCTGGTTCAGCTCTACCTCCGACAAGCCGAGCCTTCGCTGCCCCGGCTGTCCATATTCTGACAGCGGGATGAATTCGTAGAAAACCCCATAGTCGGGCATGAGAAGAAGCCCAGGCGAGCGCTGAGAAAACTGTACTCCAAAAAAACCTTCCGATGCAGGAAACACCTCGGCGATATCTACTTTTCCTTGAAAATATTGATCGAAAATGGGTTGATATGGAGCAAAATTAACGCCCCCCTGAACAAATAGCTGGAGATTGGGCCAAGCTTCCAAAGGCTTCTTACCGGTCTGAAGCTCAAGCTCTTCAAAAAGCATCTGCACCCAGGGAGGAATGCCAGAAATCAAGCGGAGGTCGAGATGGGCCGTTTCCTGGACAATGGTCCGCACTTTTATTTCCCAATCTTCGATGATGTTTGTCTGGTAGCTCGGCACGCGATTGGCCAGGAGGTACGAAGGCACAAAATGGTTTACTATGCCGGAGAGTCTGCCCGTAGGAATGCCGTAGTCATTGGTCTCAATTTCTGGGCTGCCCGAGAGAAACATCATTTTTCCATCAAGAAACTTCCCGTTGCGTGATTCATCAAGATACAACAACAGCGCGTCGCGCGCGCCTTGGATCTGCTTTCGAATGGACTCTTTGGTAATGGGAATGTACTTTGCGCCAGAGGTCGTGCCTGAAGTTTTGGCGAGATAAAGGGGCTTTCCCGGCCATGTCACGTCAGCTTCTCCATGATAAATTCGGTCAAACCACTCCTTGGCTTGCTCATAATCCTTGACTGGCACCCGATCTACAAAGTCGGCGTGGGACTGAATCTGGTCAAAGCCGTGAGCCTTTCCAAAGGCTGTCGTCCCAGCTCTCCGAATCAAGTGGCGGAAAGTAGCTTGCTGAAGGGCGATCGCTTGGCTAGCTTCTTGGCGGATGGCCGCCGCTCGGCGACGGGCCCACCACAGTCCGAGGAATGATTTGAGACTCATGGGCCAAACTTACGGAAAAGCACAAAACCAACAAGCCCCTCCGAGAATAGCGAAGGGGCTTGGGGACGACAAACATTCTTGTGGGAATGTCTGGTTAAACGTGTTAACATCGGTGAACAAAGGCGGGCGAGTTTTAGGAGAAAGCGAAGGCCCTTGTCATGGTTGAGGTTTCTGAACAGGATACAGTGAAAAAGTCCTGCAACAGAAAAGGATTGATCGGAGAAAAACTCAGATGAGAGCGTAGCTGCCGAAGAAGAATGATCTCTTTGTAAAATTTTCGAAAATCAACAATGCTTCCTTGATCTACAGCATGTTCTCCAATTCTCACTAAGCCTAGCTATTGACCTTGTGAAGCGTCTCAACAAGACCTGGCAATGTCTCGGACTGCGTGATGGATTTGATTTTGGTCGCGATCACAGTGATTTGGTCGTTGTACTCATCCAGCATTCTGGAGCCTTTCTTGGTGATGGTCACCAAAATCGACCGCCGATCTTCTTTAGAGTTGACGCGCTTCACCAGACCGAGACGCTCGATTTTATCCACCAAGCTGGTCAGGGTGCTGAACTTAATTTTAAATTTTTCTCCGATGGCTTTCATCCTTTGGGGACCAAAGTCATGGATGTTAAGAATAATCTCCATCTCGTTAGCAGAGATGCGATACTTTTGACGAATGTCGTTTTGGTGCTGGCGAAATGCATCGCGCATCATCAACAATTCTTGCTCTAGTGTCATCGACTCAGGCATTGGGCTCTGGTCAATTTTGATCATTTTGGCCATGGTTCTCGGGTTATTTCAATATGGTGTAGGAGACGATAGGTGAAAATTTTACAAGCCAAATAGGTAATTCTACAGCTTGACCTCAATTAATGTAGGCAAATAAACTCGTGAGTTGAATATTTCAAAGTCACAAAGCAACAAGTCTGTGAAATCGTCTATCGCAGCGTGTAAGAATTCCCCAAAATCATTCCTTCATAACGGAAGTTCCTAATTTTGGTTGCAAGGCGGAACTTTAATTTTATGAGTGATCGAAAGAAGCACTTGGTAAAAATTGTCCTTTTTCGGTACTGGCCGTTCCGATACAAGGGTTTGAATATCAAGCTATTTATATTTTGAGGCTCAAGAAAATCGCCATGTGTTGGCTTAGGGAATACACACCGGATCTCTTCAAAAGAGTGGTAGAATCGAGAAAGGCTACTTTAGCATTCCATAAGCACAAAAAAACCCAAATTCTAAGGTTCTTCTCTCAGCGATTCGGCATCAATTAGCTTTTTTGAGATTCCTTCTTCGCCAAAACTTGCGCCACCAGCTCAAAGAAGGTGCAAGAAAATCACGCATTTCGTCGGCGGATTGCCAGCGTTCATCCGGGTTTGGTAAGGTAGCTCGATAGATAACTTTGAGCAAAGGCAGGGAAACAGATCCTAATTCCGAAATGACTTGATCGGCCAAATCCTTCTCGGAGGAGAAGCTCCATTGATCAATGGTCTTTCCTGTGTACATCTCTAGCAAAACCGCTCCGACAGAGTACACATCGGTGAGCACACTCACATTTGCGTCGCCTGCAAGGAGTTCCGGCGCAAAATATTCCTTCAACCGGAGGTTTCGCAAGTGATTTTCTGCTTCCAACGGCAACCGAAGCTTTACTTCGGGAAGCCGCGTGAGATTTGTAAACAAAAACTCAATGATGCGCGCATTGCCGTAGTTGTCCAGGAAGATTTTGTTAGTCATTAAATTTCCGTGAACCACGCCTTTCTGTGCCTTCCATTCGGTGTCGGTATAATCGATCTCGTGCGCCTCGTGGAGAACTTCACAAAGGTCCATGCCCAAAATGATTACTTTGTTTGCATCTCCTTTCATTTCCACTTCATCCAGGCGCTTACCCTTGAGTAGCTCCACCGAAAAGTAAATTTGAGGAAATTCATTTCCGTCAATCATTTCGATTTCTTTAACCCGAGCCAGGGCAGGATGTTTGATTCTGGAGAGTGCATTGTAACCGCTTTTCAGATTCGCATACAATTCTTTGAATCCTGCCATGATCTCATAGCTGATCCATAGCGCGCGATCTTGCTGTTGCTCCATGTGCAAAGCCCGGTACACGGTCCCGATTTCGCTGTGACCCAAGGTCTGATGAATCAAGTGCTTCTGAATGACAGCTCCTTCCAGACTGGGTTTTGTAGGCACTTGCGAAGTCGTTGACGAAGGCAACTCCCGCCG
Organism: Bacteroidota bacterium; assembly: GCA_036835375.1. GTDB lineage: Bacteria > Bacteroidota > Bacteroidia > J057 > J057 > JANQTF01. Next base: position 15,240 of record DAITMB010000054.1, on the reverse strand, counting down.
CAACAGTCGCCACTGAGCGGGATACCAACTGGCTTCTTGCTTGAGAAAGAGGCGCCAGGGAAGGTCAAGTTCGCCGAAGCCAATCTCTTCGTCCCAAAATAAAGATCGCGTGTTGCTGGACAGGAACGCCTCGGTGCCTTTGCGGCCAAGCAAGTAACCCTCTGCCTCCCGAAATGCTTCTTCGATGCTGCTTCCGCTGGCCATCCCGAGATAAAAGATTCTTGCAAACTGCGTAGCAATGTCGTCAGGCACCTTTTGAGAGGTCGCGATCACCGCTGGAATATTCTCTTGCAACATACGCTTTGCTTGGTCCGCAGTGGCACACGCATTCAGAAAGACCAGTTGTAGTCCTTGCTGAACGCCCAGAAATCTGGCCAATCCTTCAGAAAAGAAAGCCTCATTTCCGCCACTGCTGCTCTCCAACCAGAGTCGATCTGGTGTGGCATGTCCACCGTAGTGAAAAATGTTCACTCGCCCAGCCAACCATTTATCCTGAAACACGGCCCGAATCTCTTCCGAAGTTGCCGCAGGGATTAGCTGTACATGTAGATTCTCTTCCCTCACCACGGGGTCCATTGCTTGGAGGATGAATTTCATTTCTACGGTGAGATTGCGGAGAAATCCCTCCTCTGTACGTTCATTGGCAAATGCGAAAGTGGCTGCGGGTCGCTTCATGTGGATAATGCTTAATCTGTAAAGCTACGAGGAAAAGAAATGTTCGGCAAATTCAAGCAATCCTTATTTCAGGGAAGATACAACGGAAGCCCGGCGACATTACCCATTAAGATTCGTTTAGGGAACACCCTGACACTGGAAAACAAGCCGGCAGGAGGCATTTTTTTAAGCAGATCAAATTTCCTTATCCTTGCAGTATGAGACGATTATTGGTCATGGTAAGTATCCTGTGTGGATTCATGGGTGCACAGGCGCAAACAAGGGAGACTAGTCCCGAGCCTGATAGTCCAGCGAGCCGGGCCAAGATCCTCAATGCGGACATTCTGAGCTTTCGAAGAGAAGGCGGTGTCGAGCTGCAGCGCCTGCTAGGTAATGTCAAAATTCTTCAGGATAGTACTTATTTCTACTGCGATTCGGCCTATTATTTCGAGACTGATAACCGAATTGAGGCTTTTGGAAGAGTCCGGATCGAAATGCCGGACTCAGTAGTGATGGTAGCCAAGCGCGCCACCTACGACGGGAAGACCCGAATCGCCGAAGCCTATGACAAGATTGTCCTCACCGACAAGTCGGTACAACTCACCACCGACAGGCTTACTTTTGATCGCACGCTAAATTATGGTTACTACCAAGAGGGGGGCAAGCTCATTGACGGAGACACAGACTTGACCAGCATCATCGGCTCTTACTATCCCGATGAAGACATGGCATATTTCCGCCAAGATGTCATACTTGTGAGCCCGGACTATACCCTCAGCACAGATACCCTTGCCTATAACACCGAAACCAAAGTCGCTACCTTTTTAACTTATACGCTCATTCAAAATAAAGACGGCGATATTGAGACGACCAGTGGTAATTATGACATCAATGCCAAGCGAATCAACCTCTTTGCCCGAAGCCAGGTCAAGGATTCGACCTACATCATGACTGGGGACACGCTGTTCTACGACGACGAAACCAGCATGGGCTTCGCGACTGGGCGAGTAGTGGTGGATCAGCAAGATAGTACACTCCAAGTCAAGGGCAACTACGGTGAGTTTTATCGAGGGCAGGACATGAGCCTCGTCACAGACAATCCAGTGGCCATTCAAGTGTTTGACAACGATACGCTTTTCCTCTTCGCAGACACGCTTAGGAGTTTTTCCAACGAGCGAATCGATACTATCCGGTTTCAATACCAGCTTGATTCCTTGACGACAGTGGACAGCATGAGGATTGACACACACAAGGTGAGAATTTTCAGAGGATATCATAACGTTCGGTTTTATATGCGTGAATTGCAGGGCAAGTGCGATTCACTGGTGTACTTCTACGACGACTCCCTCCTCTACATGTATCAGCAACCCATGCTTTGGTCTCAGGAAAATCAACTGTCGGGAGACACCGTCAAAGTGTGGATGAAAGAGGGTGAAGCCGACTCGATGTGGATCGGGCCCAATGCGTTCCTGGTGTCGGAAGAAGATACGGTGGGATTCAACCAAATTAAGGGCAAAGAAATGCGGGCCAGTTTCATAGAAGGTGACATTTCGCGCTTGGAGGTGTTGGGAAATAGCGAGAGCATATATTTTGCGAAGGAGGAGGATTCTACCAAATCGAGCTACCAAGGAATGAACCAAGCCTTGTCTCAACGAATGAACTTTTACTTTGAGGACAATGAGATCATAAAAATTGTATTTCTAGCCAAGCCCGAGGGTACCTTCAAGCCGATGTTTGAGGTGCTTTTCAAAGAAAATAAACTAGAAGGAATGAATTGGCTACCAACACTTCGCCCCCTTCGCCCGGATGTCATCCAAATTATGCTCGGCCCCTGGCCTCCCTTGCCCGACTCCACCGAGGAAATTCCTGCGTTACTTCCTTTGGAAGACAACGAAATCACGGAGCTGAGTGATGAATTGCCAGAAGATAGTGAACAAGAAATCAAACACGAAGAGCCTCTCGAAGTACCCGAAAACCCAGCATCTTCTTCGATGGAAGCCATAATTAAAGAAGAAGTATCAACCCCAAAAACGACTGATCGCTAGCCATGACTAGGAGGGATCATTTATTAAGTAAAAACATCCTTCTACTTAGTTACAGCTAAGTCCTTGTAGCAACTTAATGCCAATTTCATTCATCTCACGGCGGAATAAATCTAAGTCATCATTTCTTCTGAAGCTACAACCCGAGCCACAATCTCTGCGAAGCATTTACCAAGCCAAGCGACCAATCTTTCTTCTTAATGAGGATGCGAATCTGCATCCCAAGGCATAGATCCGTGAACTTGCCTTGCCCCTCCAGAATCCACCTCCATCATGATGATGTCCCGATTCAGTCCAGACGAGAGGAGAAGGAATTAGAATACGTGACGCTTTCTCGTAACATGTATGACACATTTGCCTTCTTCGGCACTCAATCGTTGTACTTGTCACCTACCAGTCATGATCACAAAAGCATGTGTTTTTCTACTGTTGAGCTTCAGCTTCCTTCGCATTCTCCCTGCGCAAATCAACCCGGATCTGCTTGGCTCGTGGTACATGTATTTCTGGTCGGCAAACCTCCCTTCCAGCCAATGGGGATTTCAGGGAGACATGCAATATCGCAATTGGGCTATGAAGGGAGATCTTGAGCAACTTTTGCTGCGCGGGGGAATCACCTATCAACCCAAAGAAGCAAATGTCAAGTTTACTGGCGGCTACGCCCATATCCAATCGGGCATGATGGGACAAAGCCGTGTGCTTAAACAAGAACATCGACTCTATCAAGAGGCACTCATCCCTCAGAAAGTAGGCAATCGATACTACCTTCGTCATCGCTTTCGCTACGAACAACGATGGCTAGAAGACCAAGATCGCCGCACGCGATTCCGATACGCCGTGCTACTCAATATTCCTCTCAACTCCACCGAGATCGAAGCTTCTACGATGTACCTGGCCCTGTCAAATGAGACTTTTCTAAATGGGGAACGCACAACCGGCACAGGCAAAAATGTCGAGATATTTGACCGGAACCGTGCGTATGTAGCGTTAGGGTATGCCTTTAACCAGCAAATGATGGCTCAAGTGGGTTTCATGGAGCAAACTACTGATGCCCTTAGCAAGGGACAGGTCCAAGTGAGTTTTCATCACACCTGGTAATGAGAGTTGAGCCTTTCACAAGAACGCGTTGCCAAACCAATGCAATGATGCCCATTTTACCCTTTGTTGCATCCCCAAAAAATCGCAGATTTAAACAAAACCGGCAAGTGAGATGGATCTTGAGAGATCATACGATGAGATAGCACGCAGTTGCTGGCAAATCGATTCGGAGGGATCGACCCGTGAGACCAACGCTGACGGTAAGACGAAAACGCAATAAGCCGAATCAGGTGATAACTTAACGAGATCAAACGGAGCAGATTCTCCTCCCGAGTTCTCGCGAAGATAGGTTTAATTCCGTATGGCTTGCAGGGCTGTAACCAAGGAGTTGTCTTTCATCGATTAGGCAATAAGGTCCGACTAATGACTCGGTGGAAGCCGCAAACCCAAATATTATTCTGCCCTGATCGAATTCTACTCCGAGACAGAAGTATCGCTCATTGCCAAGAGCGCCATCGTTATTCCACGATTTGATACCTTGATCTAACCACCTCTTTGGGAAAAGCATTGAAATGCCACCATTCAGTGAGGATGCCAGAAAAACCTGCTTGCTTCATACATACTCGCAGCGCTCTACGGTTATCGAGGTGAGATTGAGTCAACTTCCCCTCTTGCACAAATTGAACCTCGAATCGTGGCTGCGCAAGCTTCCCAAAGAAGTCAAAGGCTGTTCCCATGTCCACCAGGCCACTGTCAATGTGAAATAGCCCTAAGTCAATGGCACAACCATAATTGTGCATCCCTCCTCCTCCTGAAGGAGGAGCGACATATTCTTGCTGGGGAGTTCCCTTGACGATGTCCCACATTTTTCGCTGAACTGACCGCGGTCTCACACCATCGAAGATAATCAAGCGAAGCATGGAGTCCCTTTCCTGAATGCACCTGCTTGCTACAGCAGCCATCGCAGCGACTTCAGGCTGAAGATAACATCGAGTGAGATCTCCATAAACGTCGGTATTGAGGAAATTGTCTTCCGTGGAGTAGGCAAGCCACACACGAATGGAAGGATCAACTTCTTGAACGTTCACCAAGCCTGCATCCTTGAGAGATTGCTCTAAGGGAGAAATGAGAGGATTTCGGTCAATGGAGTCAGGGAATGCTATATCCATTTTCCCCACTTTCTCCAAGCCAGTCACATCCTCTAAAGACAAATCGGAAGTAGGTGACGAAATTGTGTCGCCTCGCGAGGATGTATTGGAGGAACCATTTGATCCCCCAGGCTGGCAAGCTCCTAAGATCAGTAAAAGCAAAGGCATACACAGCCGGGGGTGATATTGCTGAAGCCAATCGTGATTCATTGCGAGGATTGATTCTCGCCGAATGTACAGCTTCCGTCTGACAAATCGAAAGATCAGTCCTTTTCCTTCATCCGAATCACTTGCTGCTGCAAGTCTAGCACCATGCTAGAGAGCTTTTCTAAAGAAATATCGGGCATGGGGAACTCATCACTGAGGTACATTTTGGCTTTCCAAACCTCTTGGACGTCCAGCATAGAGATATCGAAGGGTGGATAGCTGGGGTTATCTGACTTGAGGTGAAGCCGATGATTTTCCGTGCCTGGCTGAAGATGATAGGCCCGCTTGTACACCACCCCTTCAGTCTTAGAAATGATGATATACGTTTCCCCGTCTTTGATGCTGTGCCAATCGCGGACGTGCTCTCCAATGATGATGGTGCCTGACCGCAGCGGGAGCATGGAGTCTCCTTTGATTTCGAAGGCACGGAAGTCTGATCCGCGGAGGGTTGGAATCTGAAACTTAGGAAGTTCCTCAATGTACTCTGGATCTGCATAGCCGTTGAGATATCCAGCAGATGCGCGTACAGGCACAAATTCTATATTTGCTTTTCCTTCTGAATCAGAAGTCGTGTGCAAGACCCGGAGGCTCTTGCCCGCAATGTCGATGGATTTGGCCGTTGGGCTGCTCAGCTCTTCTTTGGAAAACTGAGACAAATCCTCTTTCATAAGGTGGTCGGTGCTGATTTGAAAGAAGACCGAGATTCGCTTCAGCGTGTCATACTTAGGTGTGGCTCTACACTCCTCGTAGGCTCCAATGGACGAACGCCGGATCTCCAGGGCATCAGCAAGCTCTTGCTGGGTGAGGTTACGCAACTTCCGAAGATGCTTCAGGTTGGTACCAATGACTTGTTTATCTTTTTCACTCATAGCTGTGAGGTTTAGCAAATTGAGTTAGTAGTTGGGCTTATTTTTTAGCAAAATATAAAGTGTTTAGCAGAAACCCAATTTTTTAGCGAGATTTTTTTTATTTTTTTCTGATTTCGCCTTCTTCTCCTGTTTTTGATTCTTAATTATCTGATAAATAGGCAGTTACTCTACCCCAACAAGATTAGCTAATTTTACTATCCGCTTCTCTTCCCTCCACATTTCCTAAAAATTCTCTAAAAAAAATCCTCACCGAGTCGCTGGAGCGATTCGGTGAGGAAGCTTCGTTGCCTCACGGTAAATGAGAAGAAGGGTAACCAGCTGCGATTTTACCTACCTTCTTCGAAAGGTCATTCGAAGTGTAGGCTCATGGATCTCCTGCAAAGTTTCCCTTGATCCTTAGCTTTTTTCAAATACCCTCACGTAGTCAACAATCATCCGTTGAGGAAAGACGGTGGACGAGTTGGGATTTCCGGGCCAGTTTCCGCCTACAGCTACGTTGAAAATAAAGAAGAAATCATTCCGAAACTCGCTCAGGCCAGCTGGTGTGATATCAATCACGTTGTACTGCACATCATCAAACAGCCAACGAATGGCGCTTTCGTCCCAAATGATCGAATACACGTGGTATTCATCCGCAAGGGTGCCGGTAGGCTTGCTCGTGGATTGGCCATAGCTCGCATAAGAACCGTTGTTGTCCCAATGAACTGTGCCATGCACAGTGTTTTCGCGGTTGTTGCCACCGATCATCTCCATGATATCGATCTCGCCGCACGAGGGCCAACCCACCGTCTTGAAGTTTGAGCCGAGCATCCAAAGTGCTGGCCACAGTCCTTGTCCCTCGGGCATGACCGCACGAATGTCGATTCTGCCATACTTAAATGACTGCTTGTCCATCGTCACGAGGCGGGAAGAGGTGTAATTAGCCCCGCTAAAACTCTCAGCCCGAGCTTCGATCACGAGATTTCCGTCTTCAATAGAGGTATTTTCCTCACGGTAATACTGAAGTTCATTGTTTCCCCAGCCGTTGCTCCCGCGACCGATTTCATAGGACCAATTAGCGAGATTGAGGGTAGGTCCATCGAATTCGTCTGCCCATGTGAGCGTGTATCCGGGGTAAGAAGTAGGGCTGCTTTTTCCGCCAAAGGAAAAGCCAAAATCGTCGTTGACGATCGTACCCACGGCCGAATTAGACAGGATCGTCGCATTGACGGCGTTTTCAATGACCACCGTAAATGTTTCATCGCTCTCCCGGACATCGTCGTCGATGATCTCTACATCCACCGTCTGGGAGATTTCCCCCGATGGAATGGTGATGGATCCAGAGACCGCTACGTAGTCTTCTCCGGCCACAGCAGTGCCATCCGCAGTGCGGTAGTCCATCGTCACAGGCTGCGAATAAGTGCCGCTGAGGGAGATTGTGAAGGTGATTTTGCCGACGGCACTGCCTTCTTCCACACTTCCTCCGGTAATTTGGACATAAGGTTTTTGTTCAGGCTCCGGCTCGGGTTCTTTGTCGCAGGCAAATCCCAAGAACAGGAGTGAGAGCATCATCACGAGCGTAGTAGATTTCATAAGTTTAATGGGTTTGTTGATAAATGCGAACGTAGTCGATTTCGAAACGCTGGGGCCAGATGGACAGATCCACACCGTGTTTCCCTCCCCAATGTCCGCCGACTGCCAAATTGAGAATCAGGTAGAAAGGATGATCGAAAGGCCAGGCTTCAGAAGCTTTTCCTTCGAATGTTTGACTTTCATTGGGAAAATAGTGGAAGGCGTTTCCATCAATTAAGAAGGAAATGCCTTTCTCATCCCAAATCACTTCATACACACGAAAGGTGGCCTCGGCGTCGGAAACTTCGAGAGAATCCCCCCTTTGTGTGCCTTTGAGGGTGTTAAACGCCCCCGTGTGGACGGTACCGTACACCATGCGAGGGTTGTATCCAACATGCTCCATGATGTCGATTTCGCCACTATGTGGCCAGCCGCCGTAAGTGTTGGTGATCGGCATCATCCAAATGGCTGGCCAAGTACCGCGCCCTGTGGGCAGCTTTGCCCGAACCGCTATCCTTCCATAGGTCCAAGATCCAGATTCTCGCGTCACGAGTTTGGCGGAAGTGTAGGGTTTGCCGCCCATTGCTTCCTGATGTGCCTCAATGAGGAGGAGGCCACTTTCTACGCGGGCATTTTTGAGCCTGTGAGCCATGTAATACTCTTCCTCTGCATTTCCCCAGCCACACACCTCAGGGCAACCATCGCCCACGTCGTAGGACCAGCGACTGGAATCAGGCAGCCCATCCACGTCGAATTCATCGGACCACACGAGCTGCCATCCCTTGGCCGTAAGATCCTGAGTCGGGACGACTTGGGCAGCAAGCTTGGTTCCCACGCACAAAACGATCAGCAGAAATCCGACACAAGGGAAATATTTCATGGTCAAATACTTGTATGCAGAGGCGAAAGCCCAAAATGTACCGGACATATTTGTCCGGCACACGGGGATTCACCACTAAACCAAAACCAAATCTTACCGAATGTTGGGACCCACATGGTACTATTGCTTGCGCACTAAGTAAAAGGTAAACCATCCACCACCATTCAGAAAAGGCCCAATGATCACCATTTCATCCTTAGTGATCGAAATGATGTCGTACACAGGACCGGAGTCAAGTGTGCCAATAAAGCTCCCTGCTGGCAAAATGATTTGATCCGCGCCATTAAATCCGGTTCCCAGACTGAGCGACCAAGTTTGATTTGCCGGGGGGTCATATGGCACTGGGGTAAAGCCTTGATTGGGATCGACCGTGAGGCCATTGTTGTAGTATTGAAAACGATTCTCTTCCGCATAAAACACCCAACTGTCGTCGTACTGATCGACTACCAAACCTGAGAGAGGGGAAGTGTACCACTCGGTGGCCAATTGGACAGGCCCTACAGAAATGGCCCCGGACACCTGTGAGAATATCCAAGCCACGCTGTCCCCGGGTGTACAGCCACCTGCCAAAAATATCAAGGTGCTATCTGAGCAAGCATTGGGATCCGCCTGAGCAATGGTCACGGTATTTTCTGCGAAGGCACTACCGCCTCTGCTGGCCACGGTGAGCGTGACCAAGTAGTCCCCAGCATTGCCAAAATAGACCGTGTCCTTCTGCTGGTTGGAAAATCGGCCACTGCCGAAGGACCAGTTGCGGGTAAAAGCGCCTTCGGTCTCGTCGGTGAAAATGATGCGATTGGGGTCTCCGGGGAGTTCTTGAAAACTGAACTTCGCCACGGGGGCTGCGCCCAATTCGACATCCGGCTCTACCCAAGGCTGGCAGGCTGCCAGCAGGAGCACCGGAATGAGGAGGAGATGAGAATATTTCATATGATGATTCAATGAATGTTCAAGTTGAAGGTAACGGGAAAGGCCTTGTGTTTCAGGCAGTAGGCTGAGCTACCAAGCGAAGACTAGTAGCCATTGTTTTGCTCCAGTGTCCCATTTGAGAGCTGAATTTCTTGCAGAGGAATGGGAAACTTTTCGTGCACTCCATCAATGAAATTGAAGCCTTTGGAGCGCATCACCTGGCCTACACGGCCTGTGCGAATGAGATCAAAGAGTCGATGGCCCTCCATGGCAAGCTCCACCCGGCGCTCGTGGTAAATGGCATCTAGCAAAGCTCCCCCACTCGCCGTGACGTCAGGCAGCACATTGGTAGCACCACTGCGCGCCCGCTCGCGGACTTGATTGACCAGATTGCGCGCTGAAGCCTCGTTTCCGGTGTGATAGGCAGCCTCAGCCGTGAGCAGCAACACATCAGCATAGCGAATCACGCGGTCATTGGAGGGGCCGTTGACATTGGGGTCGCCCGTAGGCGCGGCTTCGCTTGAGTTGGTGAAATACTTTCTGGAATAATACAAATGAGGATATCCTGTGCGCTCCAGCGTAAATTCGCCCCGATCGCCCATTTGATCTCCTACCTGAAAAATGGTCTGTCTCAGCCTTGGGTCTCCAGGTTCGTATTCATCCACCAGATCTTGCGTAGGAATATTAAAACCGTAGCCGCCAAAATCACCGCGTGCCCGCTGAAACACATTAGATAGATTTCCTTCTTCGAAGCGTCCCCAGTCACCATTTGAAGCATTCATAAACTGAATTTCAAAGACTGACTCCGGGCCATTCTCGCCAGCAAGGGTAAAAATGCTTCCGTAATTGGCGGCGAGTTGATACTCTGCACTGTTGATCACAGCTTCTCCAGCAGCCAGCGCTTCCGGCCACTTCAATCGCCAGGCATACACGCGCTGAAGCAGGGCTTGGGCAGCTCCTTGCGTGATTCGACCCATTTGCTCGGGCTCGTATTGAGAGCGCAATGGCAGGTTGGGAATGGCCGTGGTGAGGTCTGACTCAATGAAATCCCAGATTTCCTCCTCGCTCGCACGCGGGATCAAGTCCTCGCTTGGTGCCAAGATCTTATCCACCAGCGGCACGCCGCCAAACATGGTCACGAGGTTGAAGTAGTTATAAGCTCGGATAAATCGTGCTTCAGCTAAAAACTGGTTTCGCAGAAAAGGATTCATTTCGACTTCCGGCACATTTTCCAGCACCACAGTGGCGTAATACACGCCGTCGTAGGCAGCTTGCCACTCAGAAGCCACCAACTCACTGCTGGCTCTTCCTTCAAAGTTTTCGAATCGGCCCAGCGAAGCCGCGTCGTTAGGACCAGAGCCGCCTTTTTCGGAGTCATCGCTCACAATGTCTCCCCAAAACCACCGAAAGTGCCCAGCAGGTGAGAGTTGACCGTCATACTGCAAGGTAGAGTATGCCGCAACCAAAGCTTCAAAAGCTTGGGCTTCTGTCTGGTAAAAATTCTCGGTAGTCACTTGCGTCAGTGGCTGCGTGTCGAGAAATCCCTGACATCCAGCTAGCAGCACCAACATTGTCCAACTAAGTACTCGTTTCATGAAAGTAGTATTTTGTAACCTGTCCTGAATATCGAACCTTGTTTGTTAGCCTAAGGTTTTCGTTCTGCGGTCTTGTAATAGGTTATTGTAGCGAAATGTCGATTCCCCCCAACCATACACGGGCCTGTGGATAGAATCCTCGATCAATGCCCAATTCAAGAGGTCCCCTCGTCCCAATTTCAGGATCCAATCCCGAATATTTCGTGAAGGTGAATACGTTCTGTCCGGAAAAATAAATGCGTGCTTTGCTCACACGGAGGTTTTGCAACAGGGACTGTGGCAGAGAGTAGCCGAACTGCAGGGTTTTGATTCTCATGAAAGATCCATCTTCTACGAAGTAATCAGACACTCTCGCGTTTTGATTAGGGTCGCCAGTCACTACACGAGGTTCTGTGTTGGTACTGCCGGGACCAGTCCAGCGATTGAGCCTGGAAACAGGAAGATTCACATTTTCGAAGTCCAAACGGGAGAATCCCCGATAGATCTCATTTCCATACACCCCTTGGAAAAACACGCTGAAATCAAATCCTTTGTAGCCAGCACTTAGGTTGAAACCATAGGTGAGATCTGGGATGGGGCTTCCGATCAACGTACGATCAAGGTCATTGATGATCCCGTCCCCGTTGATGTCCACAAAGCGAATGTCACCCGCAGCAGTCCTGTCAGACTGAAATGCGTGAGCCGCTACTTCCTCTGCATCCTGGAAGATTCCATCTGTTTTAAACCCATAGAAGGATGCGATCGGCTGGCCGACATCGGTGAGGGAGATAAAGCCATTGGCTTGCTGCAAAAATCCAGTCGGAATCGGGGTGCCGCCGTTACCTAGGCTAATCAGCTCGTTGCTCAAGAAAGCTACGTTGCCACCAATGGAGTAAGTGAATTCGCCCGTGAGCTGTCGATATTCTCCTGCCAGCTCCAATCCAGTGTTCCGCACAGTTCCTCCATTGACAAAGGCATTCAGTGCACCCACATGTCCCAAGGAAGGTATATTCACCAGCATGTTTTGAGTCTCCTTCAAGTAATAGTCCGCGCTGAAGTAAATCTTGTCTTCAAACAATCCCACATCCACCCCAAGATCGATTTGTGTACTGGTTTCCCACTGAATGTCTGGATTGGGACGTACCGAAGGTGCGCTACCCGTCACGATGGTCTGCTCCGGACCAAAGTTGTAAGAGTAGCTTCCCCCGTTTCCATTGCCATTGGTGGAAGTAGAGATGAGGGATACATATTGAAATGCGGGAATGCGCTGGTTGCCATTGCTGCCATAGCTGGCGCGGATCTTCAGGAAGTTGATTGCCGATACCGATTGCATGAACGCCTCTTCTGAGAGAATCCATCCGGCAGAGACCGAAGGAAAATAACCGAATTTATTGTTTGCTCCGAAATTGGAGGAGCCATCCATGCGTAACGTAGCCGCAAATTGATACTTTCCTAAGAAATCATAGTTCACGCGGGTGAAGTAGGAGAGCAGCGTATTTTCACCGACACCTCCGTAGCTGAATTGCCCCGCACGGTTGGGATCTCCATTGTCCAGATAGGCGAATAATGGGTCGTTGAATCGCAACATATCACGCCCAGCACCGGTGTATTCAGATTTCTCATATCGGGTAGAAGTTCCTAGTAGGACAGTCATGCTATGACTTTCACCCAGCTTAGGCGCATAGGTCAGCAGGTTGTCAAACTGCCAGTTTCTCCAAGTAAGATGTTCCTTCACCACAGAGTTGACCGGACGCTGATCATTGATGCTTAAGAAGTAGGAGGGGGCAAAATTGTCCACCACCGCATAGGTATTGTCAACGGAGTAGGTTGTCGAGTAGGTGAGATTGTCTAAGATTTTAAATTCTCCTACAAACGATGCCACAATTCGGTCGGAGGAAAAGATAGAATTCGTCTGAGCAATTTGATTGATCGGGTTGAAAATGTCTGTGTCCAGGTAGCGGGAGGGCAAAAAGTTGCCTTCATCATCTTGGATGGGAGACGTAGGGTCTAGGTTGATGGCTCGAACCATGGGCGTAGAAAACTCATTGTTTTCTGGCAACTGATTGCGCGAGAGGCTCACAAAATTGAGCCGTGTCCCGATTGAAATCCGGTTGTTGAGCTGATTCTGGTTGTTCAGGCGAAGGGTGATTCGATCAAATCCAGCTTTTTCCCCTCCCACAATGCCATCCTGCTGAAAATAATTTCCTGAAAGGGCATAGGTGGATTTGTCGGTGCCCCCATTGACGGACAGCTGGTGGCTCATCATGGGCGCGTCGCCAAACACTGCGTTTTGCCAATCTGTGCCTTCCCCCAACGAAGCAGGATCAGCGAATTCAGGCCGAATAGGGAGTCCGGCGGCGATTCGGGATTCGTTTTGCAAAATGGCGTACTCTGTCGCATTGAGAAGATTGAGAAGCTTCCATGGACTTTGTACCCCATAATATCCACCATAAGTCACTTCTGGTTTTTGAGAGTAGGATCCTGATTTCGTGGTGATCAGTACCACCCCATTGGCGCCCTGAGTACCGTAGATGGCAGTTGATGCAGCGTCTTTGAGCACAGAGATCGACGCGATGTCGTTGGGATTGAGAAAATCCAATCCATTGACGATGACTCCATCGACCAGATACAACGGATCGCTGTTATTGATCGTGCCAACTCCACGGATTCTCACGGTCAAGGCACTTCCTGGAGAGCCAGAATTCTGGGTGACTTGCACCCCAGCAGCCCGGCCTTGCAAGGCTTGCTCTACACGCAACACCTTGTTCTCCATGATTTCATCGGCGCTGATGGAGGACACTGCCCCTGTGATTTGGCTCCGCTTCTGTGTGCCATACCCCACCACTACGACTTCATCTAACGAAGAGGAAGCGGGCTCCATGCTAATGGTAACAGGTTGGCTGTTGGTGACAATGATTTTTTGTGCGGCATAGCCGAAATAGCGAATTTCCAGTACGGCTTCGGGGCCAGAGATCTGCAATTTGAACTGGCCGAATTCGTCCGTGAAGACCCCCTGAACGGAGGCCTGAATTTGCACCGCTGCTCCTATCAATGGCGATCCATCTTCGGATGAAATGACCGTGCCGGTCGCGACAAAACCCTGTCCAAACAGGATCGCAGGCGCCAATAGAATACAGGCCAATAGAACATTGGTCAAGCGACTCATGACAATAATTTTGAAGGAAAAGAAATATTCAGGGCATACCATTCATTGGCTGCGCTGCAAAAAAACTCAACAAGCAATTCACAAATATCTAATCAAGGCGGAACCCCGAAACAGATGGGAGGGAGTAGGTACGCAGCCCAAGCTCTATGGCTCTTCTGCTACCGCGTACCTACTCTCCGGCCAACCTTGTTAGTCAAGACTTGTTCGGCAAAGCTTTGTTCATCGCCACTTTGATCCGATACTTATTCCACCATCAACTTCTGGATGCCAAAGCGTTGCCCACTGCGGAGCTGCACCATATACACTCCTGCTGGCCAACCTTTTACTGCAAGTTCGTGAGTAGTAGCTCCACGCTCCAGGGTCGTGCGATAGAGGATGCGACCTTGCAGGTCCATGACCAGCAACTCGCTGCTGCTCTCGACAGCATCTGCGAGGCGGATGCTCGTGAAGTCGCTGGTAGGGCTTGGAGCAATACTGAACAGGTTTCTGTCCAATTGATCGCGGATGCTGACCAAGCAAGCAGTGTTGTCTGAGCAAATTCCAAAGCAAGTGTTGATGGTCGTGTCTTGCGTGACAGCGCTCAATTGACGGTCATCAAAATTGCTCGAAATGGCACAATCCTGACCATTAATGTTTTCCTTGCAAGAGTAATCTGGACAGTTTCCGTTGGCGAAGGAATAAAATGTATTGAATCCAATGCCACGCTCTACAGTGATGCTGTAAATGCCGTCGCTGTCATCATCATTCATCCGAAACTCTCCTCCGGGAGCGCCGAAGTCGGTGCCTGCGGCCAACCAGATCCCATCAGGGCTGGGCGTTGTGCCAGAAAATCCGAGGTTGAAAGTAATAGACACTGACTCACCACAGTTATAGCAGCTATTCCAGCACACGGGACCGATGGTCTGGTCATCGATGATTATTGCGGAGCGATTCACAAATTGGCCAGATGGATCACGACCGGTACAAGCTTCCGTTCCCACGAATTCCTCTTGTACTGCCCAATCATCAAAAGCGAATTTGTACTCGATCAAGCCGTTGGGCACAGTCACAGTCGTGGTCCAAATGCCATCGTTATCGGGATCTGATAGGGGGTTGGCGGTTCCACTGAATCCATTAAAGGTACCATTCACGGTAGGCTGTGTTCCAGGGCCAGTGTAGCCGTTGAGGTTCAGGGAGAACGTCACTTCAGAAGTTGTGGGGCCGCC
>DAITMB010000053.1:0-32964 GCA_036835375.1 Bacteroidota bacterium | reverse complement strand
AACTGTATGTCAAAATGAATGGCCCTAGCAACCTCATTTTGGAAGACGAAAAAGGGAACATCGCCAACTTCACCACTTACGATGTGACCCAGTCAAACGGGGTCATCCACGTGATCGACGCCGTGGTGTTGCCAAACTAAGTTTTTCGTATCAGGGAAGCAGAAATGGTAGAATTGAAGTGCCGGGTTGTGATATTTTTTTGAGAAAAAACAATCTACATACCGCTTTTATTCGATTAGTTCTGCGATAGAAAAAACTCCGATCTACTGAGTAGGTCGGAGTTTTTAGACTTAGTAATAAACGCTGAACAAAAATAGATGAATGTCTTTGCCCAATTGATGCTTTACCCGGAACCTTTTTCCATCCAATCACATGGCATAACTAATAGACCGCCTTGGAGTTTTTTCCATTAGCGAATCAACGTGATGGTACCGGACAGTTGGCGATCATTGCCCATTGGGTCCTTGCCACGTAGCACATACACATACACGCCTTCCGAAGCTTCGCTGCCTTGAGGGTCATGTCCTCGCCATTCAAATGCCGGATCGTTACTCATGAAGATCATCCGACCCTGCCGATTGAAGATTTGGACTTCAAAAGGCTGTAGCAAATGCGAGACTACGCGCCATGCTTCATTGATCCCGTCTCCGTTGGGTGAAAAAGCACTTGGGGCAAGCAGGCGCGTGGGGTCCTTCACTTCAATCACGCGCGAAAACTGATACGGACAGCCATAAATATCCTCTACTTCCAGCACGATCGAATACATCCCCGGATGTCCATATTGGTGAGTAGGTTCTGGACCCGAGAGAAAGCTGTTGTCGCCCATGTCCCAACGAAAGTCTGCCCCCTGCACAGAGCCTTCCAGCCACACGCTCGCCAATGCAAGGGGAAGTTCTATCACAGTGTCAGATACCCCGATGAAGCCCTGACCCAGAGGAAAAGTTGTGGCAAGGATCGCTGCCCGATCACTGAGGCATCCTTGGCTGGTGAGCTGTTCCACAAAATAGGTCTGTGTCGTGAGTACTGGAACCGTAGGATAGGCAGCTCCTTCCCAAAACGGCATGGTGTCCCGCACAGATTCATACCAGCTAGTGACGCCGCCATCGTCCGGCACCGCCACTAAAAAAGCGGTCTCGCCAAGACAGACAGTGTCCGGCGTCATGGCAGGAGGCTCCGGTGCCCAAATCATTTGAACATGAACGGTGCTATCGCTACAGCCTTTGTCCGAAATCGCAAGAAGTTGCACGGCCTTTGGCCCGCCCGTAGCATATCGGTGCGTCACGAAGCGCTGCCCTTGCACCGTGCTCGAATCACCAAGGTCCCAGCGCCATGCCACAATTGAATCTCCGTCAATATCGGGGATGGTAGAAGTAAACTCCAGCGTGGCAGTCTCCCCAAGACAAACATTCTCCTCCGTGAGAAAATCCACCCGGGGCTTGGGCCACACCCGCAGCCTCATTGAAGTAGTATCCTGGCACCCAAAGTTGTTCGTGACCCTCAAAAAAACCGGATATACCCCAGCCTCTGCCAACACGTGGTCAAAGGAAGGCTGGTTCGTCACAGTCCCGTCTCCGACATTCCAAGTGAGTGTCTGGAGCGTCGCGTCGGGAAACTGACTCAAGCTATTGAATTGAAAGGGCGCGTCTTCGCAGAGGGGATTGATGGCCTGAATCTGCGCCCGCGGCGCGGGATGCACCACCACGACTTGCGTTGCGGTATCTTCGCAGCCGTTGACATCGCGAATCACGAGGGTCGCTGTGAGATCCCCGTACCCACTGTAGCGGTGCTGTGGTTGCCGGAGCCTTGAGCTCGCTCCATCACCAAAACTCCATGCGTAGGCGCTCACAGCTGAAGGTCCCGTGTAGTCAAAGGTGAATAAATTGCTCTCCTGGCACTGGGCAGCCAGCGGAGCCATGGCCGCAGTGGGAGGCAGTGGCATGTAAATGTTGCTCACAGATGAGCGGGCCTGATTGCCACAGAAATCAGTGATGTTTCCCGTCAAATTAAGTTGATAGGTACCAGCTTGCTGAATCGGGGGGTCCACAACCAGTCGAAACACCCGATCAAAGGTGCCTCCGTTGTCGCAGTTTTCGCTCATCACTTGGGAAATGGTGTAGGGCCCATCGGGTCCAGAAAAGGCGAAGTCTGTTGGATCAACCGTTTGGCAGAGAACATTTTCCGAAAATTCTACCTCCACGCCCGTACAGAAGCTCGTCATTTTTACAATTTCAGGAGGCAACCCATCAAAGAGCGTAGCATTGGACTGCGAAAAATCGATGGTGTAGCCCGCATTGGAGGCGTTGAAATTCGAGACATTGAGCACAAAGGTCTGGCCTGCCAAGACAGGGATGCAGGGCGTAAATTGCCCCGCGCAATCAGTGCGGCCATTGGGACCAGTTTCGCCAGCGCAGCCCGTGTTGTAGGTAAAGTTGCAAGCAACTTCGAGATTCGGATTCACGCCGATCTGCGCACAGGAGGCACCAGTGAGGTTATACACCGCCCAGTCGTAGTCGTCGGTAGTGTCCACCGGCGTGATCGTGAAGCACAGGTCTCCAGGAGTCTGGACCCGGAAGATATACCAGACAGAATTTCGTTCACCGAGAATCATACAAGAGAGCGTCCCATTGATTTCGTCTGGATTCTCACCTCGTCCCTGATAGGCATTGGCTTGAAAATATACGTTTTGGCACAATGGAATCGCTCCGATGCAGTCTTGCTCGGGTTGGTTGGGGGGAAGTTGGGCAAATAGCCCTGAAAGAGCGAGGACATGGCAAACAGAAAGCGTCAAAACACGCTTCATGGCTAAAAAAATAAGAGGTGCAACAGGTGAGGCTATCGATTTCACAAAGGAGCTGAAACGTGGCTCCTTTTCCACAGCTAAATACTGGGATCGCAGGCTAGTGACCCCGCTGATTTAAGGGAGCGGCTTACATCGAGAAACCTGCCATTTTGGGGTGAGCGGCGAAAAAAGGTGCCTGTTTTGCGACAAATAGAGGATAAATGTTACATCTGAAAAATATCTAGCTCCTTGAAATCTGCGAAGTCAAAAGTATCTTCGAACATGATCAAGGCACTCCATTCGCTTATCGTCATCCCGAGTATCGGCAAGAATTGATCAAACCTGCAATTGAAATTTCATCCAATCTTTCCTCTTCCTTGTGCGCAGGGCGCAACCTGGCAGGAAAGTGCGGTCACCAACACGTAGTCTCCACCAACCGTCCGTTCTATCATGGCATCGTTAGCACCTCGCACCGGACCTCTAGGCCGAAGGCTGGCAGCACACTTGCTCCGCCGCACCACCTTTGGCGCCACTCGACAAGAAATAGACGCCTTTGCTGCGCTGAGCGCCGACCAGGCAGTCGATCAGCTCATGACTTTCCCTGTGCCACCGCTCCCGCCGGTGGATCCTGCCACCAACCTCACATGGGTGCTCACTGGCCGCGTTGGCGCCAACTCACCCAACGAAGACCTCATGTCCATCATCGGGTCCTGGTGGCTCCACACCATCTTTGACCCTACTCAACCCCTGAGTGCCTTCGCCAAAATGACCTTCTTCCAGCACTGTAGCTTCCCCACAGGCGTGGACATAGTGGAACACAGCGAAAATCATTATTACACCATTCGCCTGTTGATGGAATTTGCTGGAGGAAACTACAAAGCCCTGGCGAAGAAAATCTGTCTCGACAATGGGATGAACGACTATCTCGACATCGGCGAGAGCGAGAAAAATGCGCCAAATGAGAATTTTGTCCGCGAATTTTTCGAGCTACACACCATTGGAAAAGGCCCTTCTAACGGCCCCGGCGACTACACGACATTCACAGAGATGGACGTCATTGAGGCTGCCCGCCTCATGACTGGTTTTCGGAGAAATGATGACTGGGCCAATCCTCTGTATCAAGATCCCGACACCGGATTTCCCCGGGCGAGGCTGTATCCTGATCGCCACGACGACACCGACAAAATCTTTTCAGGCTCTTTCAACGGTGCCATTATCGTCGGCCAAAGCACTGCGCTGGGCATGATGCAGGAGCTGGATGAATTTGTCGAAATGATCTTTGCCAGGCTGGATACTGCCAAGCAGATTGTAAAGCGACTCTATCGCTTCTTTGTGCGCTACAAGCTCAGCCAGGAGGTGGAAGACGACATCATCGCGCCACTTGCACAGCAACTTCTCACGGGCAACTACGAGATCATGCCCGTCGTGAAAACCTTGCTCAAAAGCTTGCATTTTTATGACGAAGATGATCAGGATGCCGGCGACGAAATCATCGGGGCACTCATCAAGAGTCCTTTGGAATTGCAGGCCAATATCATCCGGTTTTTCAAAGTTCCCATCCCAGATCCGGCCATTGATCCCTTCGAAGCCTATGTCACTTTCTACCAATTTGGCATCCAACACCTTCAATCAAAGGCCTGCTTTGACCTTTTTGAACCGCCAGAGGTCGCAGGGTATCAGCCAGTGTATCAAGGGCCAGAATACAATCGCCTCTGGATCAGCGCCAAGTCACTCGCGCCTCGCTACATCTTCATCGACGAGCACCTCCACGGGCCTGCTCATCTGAGGATTGATGTCATGGCCTTCATCACCGATCCTACCCAAATTGGAGAATATCCCGGCCTGGACCCTACCGGTGCCCCGGGACCGCATCCTGGTGCCAGAATCGCCTCGCACCTTGTCAATGAACTCCTCGACTATCTCCTGCCAGAGACAGTCCCCGTCGCCAGATTCGAATATTTCCGCGACGAAATCTTGCTGGACAACCTCACGGACATCAACTGGGCATTCGAGTGGGATGCTTATCTCGCCACGGGCGACGACGCCAGTGTGAAGCCCCAAATCGAAAAGCTGATTCGCGCCATCGTGCAGTCCCCTGAATTTCAAATCGGTTGATCCCATTCGCCCAACAACTCAATTTCTGAGCAATGAATCGTCGCGACTTTATCAAAAATTTATCCCTTGCCTCTGCTCCTTTTGCACTCGGTGGCATTCCGATCAAGGCCATGGCTCGCTCCATCATGACCAGCTCCTTTTCCTGCGAAGACGTCAACGACCGGGTCATGGTCATCATTCAGATGCACGGCGGAAACGATGGCCTCAACATGTTGATTCCCATCGACCAATATGCCACTTTCAAAAACCTTCGCCCGATCATCGGCGTGGAAGACACGGGCGTGAGAAAATACATTACCCTGGACAATTCCCTTCCCGCGAATCAGCAAATCGGGCTGCACCCAGATTTGGGCGGCGTGAAAGAGCTTTGGGACGAAGGCAAAGTCCACATCGTGAACAATGTGGCTTACACCAACATGAATGGGTCCCACTTTCGGGGCACCGACATCTGGCTCACGGGCAAAGATGGCGACACCGTCGATGAAGTGCCTGAGTCTGGATGGTGGGGACGCTATCTGGACCATCGGTTCCAAAATTTTCCTGCCAATTATCCCAATCCCAATATGCCGGACCCACCCGGACTGGAATTTGGTAGCCACATCATTTCGCTGGGATTTCACCGGGCCATGGGCATTCCGATGGGAATCACTCTGGGTAACGACCCTTCGAATTTTGCCAGCTTGGTCAATGGGGTCGGTGGAGCACTTCCAGACGATTTTCCAGCTTCCGACTATGGCGCAGAGCTGCAATACATCGTGGACATGGAGCGCACGACCAACCAGTATGCGCAGCGGCTCACCCAAGTTTATAATCAAGGTGCCAATTCACCCGGAGTCGTGTATCCCGAAAAATACCACACCAATGCTGCTCGCTTCAACAACAATCCGTTGGCTCCTCAACTCAAGACTGTCGCTCGGCTTTTGGCGGGAGGCATCACCACAAAGGTGTTTTTGGTGAGAATTGGGGGATTTGATACACACGAAAATCAAGCGATTGCGGGCAAACCTTCCTTTGGGGGTCATGGCTGCTTGCTGTATCACATCTCCGAAGCCATGAAGGCCTTTCAGGCTGATCTTGCTGGTCTGGGACTAGAAGACAAGGTCCTCACGGTTACTTTTTCCGAATTTGGACGCCAGGTAGGAGAAAACGGCACATACGGCACCGATCACGGAAGCTCCGCGCCGATGCTCGTGTTTGGAAAGGGCCTGAATGGTGGCGTGTCGGGCACGAATCCCAACCTCAGTAATCTTAGCAACAATAATCTGGTGGGATTTCAGCATGATTACCGCCAGGTCTTTGCGACAGTTCTACAAGACTGGTTTGGGGCGAATTACGGGACGCTGGATGAGGTAGAATTTTACCAATACGCTGCTCAAAAGCTCGACCTGATCAACACCAACTATGTGGACAACTCGGGCACGACCCTGAACTATGTGGCTGACCCGACTTGCGATCCAACTCCGGACCTTCCACCACCAACGGGAAGCGGCGGTGGTACAGGTGGCGGCGGAGGCGGAGGCACCTCCTCCATCAGCCTCGAAACGGCTGAGGACAAGGGCTTTCGTATTTATCCGAATCCCGCTAGCACGACGACAACTGTCACCTTGGAGGTGGAGGGTATGACGCCCGCTTCGCTCCAAGTCTATACCCTTCAGGGCCAGCGGCTGCTGGAGCAACCTCTGCGCTTGTTTGCAGGAGAAAACAGCACGAGTCTGGATGTGTCTTCTCTTGCCAGCGGGGTGTACATGCTCCAAGCTATTGCCAATCCGGGCAGTCCAAACGGCTCGGCACTCCTAGCCAGCAAGCGATTGGTGGTGGCTCATGGAGGGTAGCAACCCGCGAAGAAGTAACAACAAGCACCGAACTGTGCGCAGGAGTCAAACCGCCTGATGCATCGTGCTGGGACTGGTTCACTGCCTGTCCCAGTTTTTTTGCGGTTGAAGGGATCCAAAGGGAGGAAAGCCATGAGCGCTGGATTCAGGCTGTGCTAAGGGGATTCTTCTGCGCGCTTCTCCCTTTCAACCACACTGCGTAACTTTACAGGGCAATTTTGTTGAGATATTGCGGCTCGAAGCTCCTGCACTCTATTGCTTCTCAGGGTGTGTGGATAGTTCATGATAAGTTTCAAAGTCTTTTTGATCTTTTGTTTAGGGATGTCAGCAGGAATTCCAGGGTGTTTTCTTTCAATTTGACTCTCTTGTGCTTTGCCAATGTTTCGATTCAGGTATTTCGTTTTCAATTTTTCATTCTCCGCGTTAATCTCCCACTACGCATGATTGTCATTACTGGGGCTGCTGGCTTCATCGGTTCGTGTCTCGTGTCCCAACTCAATGGCGAGGGGCAAAAAGATCTGATCTTGGTGGATGAATTTGATTCTTTGGGAAAAAGAAAAAACCTGTTGGGCAAGCAGTATCGCCATGCTGTGTCGAGAGAGACCTTTTTTTCTTGGGTAAAAGGAAAGGAAAAAGCATTGAGCGCGGTGTTTCATCTCGGCGCACGCACGGATACCTCTGAGCAAGACTGGGCACTCTTCGAGCTGCTGAATGTGGAATATTCTCAGCAAATCTGGAATCTTTGTGCCACACATGAAATTCCTTTGCTCTATGCTTCGAGCGCGGCCACGTATGGCGACGGAAGATTGGGATTCAGTGATGCGCCCGAGTTGATACCCCAACTTCGCCCACTCAATCCCTACGGGCAAAGCAAGCAGGTGGTAGATACTTGGGTGCTTCAGCAAGAAGCACAACCGCCAGCGTGGCTTGGCCTGAAGTTTTTCAATGTGTATGGTCCGAATGAATATCACAAAGGGCGAATGGCCAGTGTAGTGTTTCACGCCTATCCACAGGTGCGCACACAGGGTTTGATCCGCTTGTTTCGTTCCCATCGGCCCGAGTTTGCAGATGGAGAACAGCTTCGGGACTTCATTTATGTGAAAGATGTGGTGGAAATCGCCGTAAAATGGCTCACAGGGACCATTGAATCGGGGATTTACAATCTCGGCACGGGCCAGGCACGGACCTTTGCAGACTTAGCGAATGCCGTGTTTTCAGCTGCTCACACAGCACCTTCGATCGAATTCATTGACATTCCACCTGATATTCGCGAGGCATACCAATACTTTACAGAGGCTGACATGAACCGCTTTCGCGCTGCGGGTTTTCGACACATATTTAGAAGTCTGGAAGAAGGTGTGGATGACTATGTGACACAATACCTGAACACAGAGCGGTATTTTTGATTCATTGATGGTCAAAATCTGGCCAACCACGCTGTCCCTCATATGCCGTGCATATTTCTTGAACATATTCAAGGAAGGAATTCTCCCCTTCAGGATAAACAAGATCCCGGCTCACACGTTTGGAAAGGCAATGCGAAAGTGGATGTGGCTCAAGATCACCCAAGTGAGCGGCGAATCACAAGCAATTATTTCGTAATTAGAATGAGTTTTTACTCGCTGTACGAGCGTCTTTCCATGTGTAGATCTTCGTATATTCTCTTTTGAATTTGTCCCTGCGATTCCTATCTTTAGCTTATCTATTCACACCATGCATTGGATCAAGCTTTTCCTGAACTTCAGCCTTTTGCTGTCGCTCCTTGTGGCGCCTTGCTTCCTTTTGATGGCCTATTGGTACCGAAAGCAACTCGCGCAAACCGTGATGGTGTGGCGAAAGCCGGAGATGGTGATCATTACTATCACCTTCTTGGTCGCAGCTTTGATCCTGTTTATTGTAGGAATTTCCAGCTTTTTTGCCTATTTCGATTTGGGTATCATTGATCAGGAAGAGCTTGCTGCTTCCCCAACAAGGTTTAGAGACGTGGGCTTCACCTGTGTGCTTCTCTTGGGAGCGATGGGATTTATGTATGGAGCCATCCGGATGCTGCTGGTCCGGGTCGTCACCGAGGAAGGAATTGTGAGTAATGACCGCTTTTTGCGCGTTCCTGATTTTCGGCATACGATCACTTGGGAGTCGATTCACGATTACTACCTCGTATCAGACTACCCAAATGTCATCTTTACCATGATCGTCCGCAAAGATTCTCTCACTTTCGAGCGCATATCCGTGCGCGTGCCTGTATATGTGAGGGAAGAGTTTGAGGATCTGCTGGAAACGAAGATGTTTCAT
The DNA here is from genome assembly GCA_036835375.1 of Bacteroidota bacterium. GTDB lineage: Bacteria > Bacteroidota > Bacteroidia > J057 > J057 > JANQTF01. The sequence continues at coordinate 23,946 of DAITMB010000053.1, read as the reverse complement.
GCCTCCTCTTCCCGAGCACAGGCCGACATTCGCCCGCAGAGTTTTTCTGAAAACTAACCCCGGGACCCCTTTCTCCTACATGTTTTCGACACAAATTCGTTGCGATTCTCGTTTTTCATGAACTGAGAATCACCGCGAGTACATTTCCGTGCAAAAATCTTTGCCCTCAGCATGTCTCCTGCATAGTTTTTGATACAGTGCGAATCGGTGGGACAATCTTCCACATGAACTGGGAAATGACTTCTTTTGCTGGAAGCAAACTTGAACGACATTGATATTGTCTCACATTCATCGTTTCACATTCATCGGTGCCAAGGCCCCGAAAGATCTCTACAAGTAGGAGATGGAAGAACAGGTAAGTCGAAGAGGAATGCCCTGGATGATCCTGGGAATCTTGCTCCTGATCGTGAGTACTGGCATCTACGTGTATGATGAAAAACGAAGTGATTCGGAGATACATAACGACATGCAGGCGTCCCTGGAAAAGACTTTTCAGGACTATCTGATCTATTGCCAGACCAACGACACCCCCAATCCGAAAGCTGATAGCCTGATGCGCGCCAGCAGGCTGGTCTATGATGCAGAAGGGGTACTCAAGACGTGGACCAATGTGACTTTCTTGCCAGCGATGGACCGGATCAATCGCTTGAGCTACTTCAAAGATCAGTATGTGTGGGAGACAAATGAGCGGGCGTACTATGTGATCCAGCAAGTAAAGAAAGACAGTACCACGGTGATCCTGATCCCATTACGGATTTCCTACCGCGTCCAAAACCAATTTCTGATACCTTATTTCTACCTCGGTACCTACCACGACCTTTTTTACGGCAAGCAAGCTACAAGAAATGTCTTGGGGATCATTTCCATCGTGGGCGCGAGTGATGCCCCGGCTCCGATTGTGATTGAAGACCTTCGGGGCCAACGAGTGATTGCGTATCAGCAGATCCCGACAGAACCGATTCGACAGCGCGACCGCCTGGCCGTGCTGATGTTTCTCGCGCTGGGCATTTTGGCCTTGTGTATGTACTTGCGCATCTACGCGCTCGACAACTGGCCATATCGATACCTGATCAATACCTCCCTTTTCTTCGGTGTCATTCTCTTGCGGATCATGCTCTGGCTGCTGGATCTGCCGGGAAACTATCTCAAGATGGACCTCTTTTCGCCGGAGTTGCTTGCTTTTCACTTCTTGGCCCCTTCTCTGGGTGAGTTCACACTCAATGTAGTAGCGCTGGTCATCTTGGTCTGGATTGTGTACGTGCACCTGTTTCGAATGAGCACCAAGCTCTGGCACAAGTGGATTCAAAATCACTATGTGGCTTGGATCGCGATGCTCTGCACCACAGCCCTGGTGCTGCTGATGGGCTTAGGATACACCCGACTGTTTGAGATGATCACGTCAAACTCTCAGGTAGATCTGGAATTTTCCAATATTTTTTCGGCAGACCTCTTTGCCTTTCTGATCCTGCTCAACGTGGGGCTTTTGTTTCTGGTGGTGATTCTCGGAGCCTTCACACTCTTGAAGTTCAATGTCTTGTATGGAAGAAGGTATGGATTCACCCCTGCCTTTTGGCTTATACATTTGCTGGGTGCACTGGTGTTTTCGATCTCTTTCTATCAGGGAGAATGGAGCATGGCCATCACCATGACCATCGCGGTCACAGGCTGCCTCGTGGTGTTGGGAAGAATTCCTTTCAAGCCCATTTTGCACCATGACATCATCAATTACTTGATGCTGTTGTTGTTGCTTTCTACGGTCGTTACGGTTCATTTTTCTAAAAGCATTGAGAAGGACAGAACCAAAAAGGCCAATCGAATCGCCTTGGGAATCATCGGCAGGCAGGTGATCAATGTCGTGTCGAGCTACGAAAGCGCGAAAGATCGGATGACCAACGATAGCCTCAAAATCCGCGACCACTATCGGGACAACAGTGATCCTAGTGAGCTGCTCTCTTTCCTCAAAGAATCCTACTTCAATCCGCGCATGAAGGAGTTTGATGTGCGGCTCTTCGTGTTTGACAAGGCAAGCGGCACACGCCTCGACAAGCCTTTGCCCAATGAGGATGGACCACAATACACCCCGATCACAGACATTTCACCCAAGGACATTGGCGACTCTGTTTCCAAGGGCCTTTATCGCTTGAGAAATCCAGAAGACAGATTCGGAAACTTTTTTGTGGGTGAATTTGACCTGGCGGTAACGGGTCTGGAAGCACTCACCTTTTTTCTCGAGGTGAGGCCCTCTTCTCGCAATCAGGAGGGACTCTACCCTTCGTTGACCTCTGATAGCCGCCTCTATGAGGAAAAGAAGCTCATCAACACCTTCGACAACGCGACCTACCGCAATGGCATCCTCACCACGGAGCGGGGCATCAGTCCCTTTGCGATGAAGCTCGAGAACTTTCAGGAAATAAATGAGCCCGTGTGGAGGATCGTGGACGGTTACCACGAATTGATTCAGCCCGTGATGGATGGCACAGATACGCATGTCGTGGTGCGATATCCTGTAAAAGGCTTCCTGGATCACATCACGTCCTTTTCGTTTATCTTCTATTTTTTCGTGCTGGCTTCCATCCTCGTGATTGGCTTGCCAGTGGTGGGAATGCGATCACTGAGGAGCCACCAGTTCACGCAACACCTTCCGCTACGCGCCAAAATCCGTTTTGGATTGCTGGTTATCAGCGTGCTTCCGATGATCTTCATCATGCTGCTGCTCTCTCCTTTTATCTATCACCGCTACGAAAATCAGGCGGTGGTGCAGCTCTCTGAAGAGACCGCCCGCATCACGCGGATCATTGATCCGGTGTATCAGTATTTGCGCAACGACCTTTTCAGCAAGATCACCCTTCGAAAAGAATTTGATCTCAAAATCAAGTCGATGGAGGAATATGTGATCAGCGATGTGAATGTATTTGACGAGTCAGGAAGGCCGGTGAAAAGCACGCGCACCATTATTTTCGACGAGGGAATTAGCAGTGACTTGATGAATCCCAAGGCGCTAGCCATTCTTTCATCCATGTCCCGATCTGACATTGTGCTGACAGAAAAAATAGGAAATAAGGAATACTTTTCCGGTTATCGGTCGATCATTGGCAAAAATGAAACGCCCATCGGCTACGTCAATGTTCCTTATCTCACGAAACAAGAGGACCTAGATGCACAAGTGACTGATTTTCTGGCATATCTAGCGAACATCTATCTGGTCGTGTTCTTATTGATCAACTTGGTGGCAGTGATCATCTCCAGCACCATTACCAAGCCGCTCAAGATGATCCAGATGCGGATTGCAGCCACACGGCTGGGCAAGCGCAATGAGCCGATTATCTATGGTGCCCGCGACGAAATCGGTGCCATTGTCACGGCTTACAACACCATGCTGAAGCAGCTGGAAGACAGTGAAGAAAAAGTAATGGCTACGCAGCGGGAATTGGCCTGGCGGCACATGGCCAAGCAGGTGGCCCATGAAATCAAAAATCCCCTCACGCCCATGAAGCTAAAAATCCAGCTTTTGGCACAAATATGGGAAAACAAACCAGAAAAATTTGCCGAATCTTTCCCAACTTCCATCAAAACCATTCTGGCCCAAGTCGATACACTAACGCGCATCGCCAATTCATTTTCTGAATTCGCTAAAATGCCCGAGACCAACAAGTCGAGGGTATCTGTGAATGAGGTGCTAGATGAAAATCTGGACCTCTTTGCCCAAACGGAAGATATTGTCTGGGTCATTGATGTGCCCGAGAATACATTCTACACCTTCGCCGACCGCGATCAACTGGGCCGCTGCTTCAACAACATTCTCAAAAATGCGATTCAAGCGATTCAGTCTCACAACAAGCGGGGCATGATCGAGGTGAGTATGCGCCTACAACTGGATTCGGCCCATATCGAAATCAAAGACGATGGCGGTGGAATGAGTTCTGAGGTCCAATCGCGAATCTTTGAGCCTTATTTTTCTACCAAGACTAGTGGCAGTGGACTGGGGATGTCGATGGTAAAGAAAATGATTGAAAACAGCGGTGGAAATATTTCTTTCATGACTAAAGAAGGCGAGGGAACGATATTTTTCATCGAATTGCCTAGAATGGAAGAAGAAACACCATCACCTGTTCCTGCTGCGCTGACCACAGACACGCAGCATGTGACCAGTAAAAGCTAAGTCCTGAAATCAAGTCAGCGTAGGCTACATAAAAGGGCTGGTGTACGTTTTCCGTTTACAATGACCTGATTGTCAAAGCTGAAATGCGCAACTTGAGCGCCATCTCTGTATGGAGGGGACTTCACGAAGATCGAAACAAGCAGCGACACCTCCTTTATGATCAAGCTCCGATTCTGGCTACCATCTCTCCTGTTGTGGGGATGCCTGATCGGCAGTGCATGGGCTCAAGGGAGCGCCCTGGTAAGGGATTCGATCCTGCTTCCCGGCACAGACACCCTGCGCTTGTCTCAGACGTGGATGGTTCCAGGCTCGGGCTACTTGGTGGGGCCACTGGGGGATCGAATTGCGAATGATCAATACCAGCTCGACGAACTTCGCGGGGTGCTCGTGCTGAAAGGTGATTGGCCAGAAGGACTGTACCTTTTTTATTACCGACACTTTCTGCAAGGGCCAGCCAGACGTATCAGTTTGCGACCGCTCCCGGCAGACACTTTTCGCTATCCTGCCGACCGCATTTTTTATCAGGAGGAAGCGCCTCTGAGCAGCGGCGTATTTTGGGAAACGGATCAGATCCGCAAAAGCGGCTCCATTTCACGAGGAATCACCGTGGGAAACAACCGAAGCCTTTCTCTCAATAGCGGACTCCGCCTCCAGCTAGAAGGCGATCTGGGCGATGGACTCAAAATCGTGGGCGCCATCAGCGATGACAATGTCCCGATCCAGCCCGATGGCACGACGCAGCAACTCTCCGACTTCGACAGGATCTTTCTCCGACTGAGCAAAAATCAACTCTCCGCCTCCATCGGCGACTTTGAAGTAGAGCAGAAAGGAAGTCGATTTGCGGACCTGTATCGCAACGTGCAAGGCTTGCAACTAGGCTGGAAGGATGAGAAAACGCAAGTCACGGTGTCTGGAGCCGTTGCGAAAGGGAAGTTTCATAGCAACAGCATTCAGGGAATCGATGGGGTATCGGGTCCTTATCGGTTGACTGGCAGAAATGGGGAGCGATTTTTCATCGTGCTGGCGGGCAGCGAGCGGGTATTCATCAACGGGCAACTGCTCCAGCGGGGCGAAAACCTGGATTATGTGATCAATTACAATACGGCTGAGGTCATTTTTACAGCTCGCCACGTGATCACCAACATTACCCGGATCGTGGTGGATTTTGAGTACAACGACCAATTTTACAATCGGTCGCTCATGGTTGCTACCCTCGACCAGCAACTGCTGAAAGACCGTGTCAGGGTGCGCTTTTCCTATGCGAGAGATGCTGACAATCAAAATGCCCCCTTTAACAATGACCAAGCCTATGCACTGGCCCGGGATACCCTCAGCAAAATCAGTGATCCTGTAGGCCCTGTGACCACGCCGGGAGTCTTTGAGGTAGGCTGGAGTGCAGAAGGGTTGAGATATGAAGCCGTCGATACGACGTTGAATGGGATCCCTTATCGATATTTTCGATACAGCCGCGACAGCTCCCGGGCCGTGTTCAGTCTATTTTTTAGCTTCGTAGGGCAAGGCAATGGGGACTATGAGCCAGATCGAAGCGGAATCAATGCGAACATCTTCGAATGGGTAGCGCCCGACCTCGAAGGAAACTCGCAGGGAAGCTATGCGCCGATTCGGTCTTGGGTGTTGCCCAAATTGCTTCAGGTGAGTGATACCCGGATTGATGTGCGCTTAGCCAAACGCCTAAGCCTTTCCAGTGAGACCGCCGTGAGCCTAGAAGATCTCAATCGACTCTCTCTCTCAGAGGAAAGCAAGCGCCAGGGCTTGGCGCAGCGCAGCAGCCTGACTTGGGATGAGCTCCGCATCGGCGATACCCTGCGCCTCTCCATGCAGGTGAGCCAGCAATATGTGGGACTTCGATACGAAAATCTCGACCGCGTATATCAGGCCGAGTATGATCGAATCTGGGATCTCGATCCGGGCGAAATTCGTCGGGACGAGCACATTGTGGAAGCGAAAAGCCGCTTGGAATACCCCGGCAGGGCCGCCATCGCTTTTGAAGGTGGCCTTCGGTCCGTAGGACCGGGACGCATGGCCGATCGTCAGGTCCTCACGATCGAGAGCCAGTTGCCCAAATTTATTCAAGGCAGTTACCTCCTCACCCGCATTGCACGACGCGACAGTGCCACCCGACAGAGCGAGTGGTGGCGGCATGAAGGCGACCTTTCTGTTCCTTTCGGGACATGGCGCACAGGCGTGACGCTGTGGGTGGAAGACAGGCAGATCATGCGATTGGACTCGGCTGATGGCTCGTTTTCCTTTTACGACCTCAAGCCTTATCTTCGAAAACAGGGCAAAAAGCTGGAGCTGGAAGCTTCGTTCAACGTTCGGCGAGACAGAGCCTTCCTGCAAGACAGCCTACGTGAAAAGAGCATCGCTTCCACGACTTTTCTGCGGATCCAATACCAACCGACTCCCGTGTTGAGCCTTCGCCAAGTCACGGCTTATCGAAGCCTGGAGGTGCTAGACAGCTTGTTTCGCAGACAAGGCACGCAAGACAGTCGCACCCTGAACACCAACTGGCAAGTTGGTTTCAACCCGAAAAAGAAGTGGCTCGTCGCCAACATGGTCTATGAAGTGACGGCAGAGCAATTGGCCAAGCAAGAGATCCGCTACTTGCAGGTGAATCCTGGCCAGGGCCAGTATGTGTGGCTCGATAGCCTTTTTAACAACGATGGTATTCAAGACATTGGGGAGTTCCAATTGGCGACCAATCCATTGGTAGCTGACTTTGTGCGCGTGATCGTGCCGTCGCGGGAGTTATCACCGACCACACGCCTGAGTCTTTCAGGAGGATTGCGCTGGGATTTTCGGGAGGTGATCGCACCTTCATCCATTTGGTGGAAACAGACCATTCGCCAAATTCGCATCAATACGACCCTGCGGGTGACCCAAAACAAAGACCAGGATGGAGAGGGTCGGGCAGATTTTTCGGCTTACTTCGTGCAATTTGGTAACTGGCAGGAAGACAGCTCATTGCTCAACGCGACTTATTCCTTGCGACAGGATTTGGTCTTTTTTCAGAACTCCCCCAAGGGAGACATCCGCTTCGCCTGGCTAGACAACCAGAGCTTACTTTTTCTCACCACCGGACAAGAGCAGCGTCAAAATCGCTATCTGGGATTTGCGCAGCGCTATAATTTCAGCGAGAGTCGCAGTGTGGACAATGAGTTGCGCATCGGAAGGAGGCTCTTGACAGCCGAAAACTTTTCTGAACGTAATTACTTCATCCCTTACTTGGAATGTAGCCCAAAACTGAATGTGCAGTGGAACCGCAAAATCAGAGTCTCGGGAGGATACACGTTTAAGAATAGTGAGAATCTCGAAGAAGGCAAGGAGGCTAATGCCCGAGTGAACCAACACAGGGTCATCATGGATGGCCGGATCAACATTAGTCAGCGAAACAATATTTTTGTGAAGGGGGAGCTGGTACGGCTGAATCAGACAGGAGATATTCCGGTGGCGGCGGCATTTGAGATGAAAGAAGGGCTAGAGCCTGGATGGAATGGACTATGGCAAGCGTTTTTTACGTGGTATGTGCTTCAAAACGTAGAATTTAGCCTCACCTATGACGGGAGAGCGGCTGCGGGCCAGCCTGTGATTCATACCGGAAGGGTACAAGTGAGGGCTTTTTTCTGAAAAGATTTCATGCTTATAAAATTTCCTTCCCAAGATTTTGTCGCTTAGAATGGCTAATCCCGGTTTGCCAACATCCTCTGGCACGCCTGAAGACATTCCTTAATTTCAACATATTCCTGAATCGTTTTCGGCCTCTGCTTTTCTATGAAGTGGATACCAGTGAATGATCCATATCTTTGTACCAAACATGAATGTCATGCTGTGAACATACTTTAACCCTTGGCTTACGTTAAGTTCACAGCACTTTACTTGATTCGTACACGCTTATTTGCCCCCGGTTTCTAACACAGCCACCCTCCCTGTCCATTTGCGAAGCAAAATTTCAACGCTCATATTTGCTCCCGCTACAACCTTTATCAACACCGGTATGCAAAGTGTCCTTCTCCTTCTAGGTGCCTTCGGATTTTCCTGGATGCTCAACAAGATTCTCCTCCGCTATTCCTATAATTTCGGGGTGGAATCAAGACAAAACCAAGAAAATCTGGTCCGCTGGAGCAGTACAATTAAACCTACTACGGGTGGTATTTCTTTTTACATCACGTTTCTCATTGGTGCGCTCGTCCTCATGGTCCTCATGCCTGTGGAGCTGGGCGCTTCTTCGCGGATGCTCGCCTTGGTATTGAGTGCTACACTGGCTTTTCTGATCGGCTTTGCCGACGATGCTTACGGCACCCATCCCGGATTGAAATTTGGTGGTCAAGTAATTTGCGCTGTCATCTTGATCGGATTTGGAATCCACATTCACTTTTTCGCCCTGCTCCAACCTGAGTGGGTGGTTCTCGATTATCTGCTGACCATTTTCTGGGTCGTGGGGCTGATGAATTCGCTCAACATGCTCGACAACATGGACGCTGTGACCGCGACCATTGCCACGACACTGGTGATGACCACGATGGTGATGTTGATTTCCAGAGAAGGCTTGAGCGAAATGTTTTATATCCTAGTGGTGATCGCTGGCGGATTCATGGGATTCTTGATGTGGAACTGGCGTCCGGCCAAAATTTACATGGGAGATACCGGAAGCATGTTCATCGGCTTGGTGGTGGCTTTTCTCGGCATTATCTACTTCTGGAACATTCCTGCTAGCCCCGACAATGTCTCTCATCTTCGCAAACTCGTCATCCCTGTGATGGTGTTCATTGTGCCGATCATGGACACGACCTTCGTCACCATCGCTCGTCTCGCCCGCGGTCAATCTCCCTTTGTTGGCGGCAAAGACCACCTCACCCATCAGCTCGTCCGAATTGGAATTCCGGAGCAAATGGTTCCAGTCACCCTCGGCCTGGTGTCGATCGTCTCGGGGCTGCTCGCTTTTTTTGCCTATCGGCTGATCCCTGAGTGGTCAGCGACTTATACAGCGATTTTTGCTGCTTACCCCCTGTTGGTGTTCATGCTGTTTTCCCTGCTCTATCGCCGGGGAGCCGCAATTGCCAGCATGAAAGAACGCATCTCTCAAGCCAGCGACCGCACCGTGCTTGAGCCTGTGAAATCGGTGGTGAGCTCGGCAGCGGCTCGTTAGTTCCATGCGACTTCTCTATTTACAGCAACTATTCGTTTTGCCGGGTTCTCCCGGCATTACGCATGGCTACGACATGGCCCAGCACTGGGCTGAAGCGGGCCACAGCATCACGGTCCTGTGTTCGCAGGCAGGATTTCCTTCTCACAGGCGCAGTTCACAAGCGCTCATTTGGCAAGAGGGCCGCTTCACCGTCCATGCCTTGCCGATCGACTACGATCACCATTTTTCCTTCCCTCGTCGAGCGTGGGCATTTTTCCGATTCTTCCAATCGGCGTTCCGATATGCCCTGGCTCAGTTGACGCCCCCAGATGTGATGCTGGCCTACTCTCCTCCCTTGAGCGTGTCCTGGCTTGGGCAGCGGCTGGCTCGCCACTGGCGCGCACCCCTGGTCCTTGAGCTGGCCGACGCCTGGCCCGAGGTGCCCATCGAAATGGGCATCGTGCCGCCAGGACCTTGGCGGACCTGGCTCCGAAAGCGAACCCAGGATGGCTACCACAAGGCAGCAGGCATCATTGCCCTGTCGCCGGGCATCCGGGAGCTGGTGATCGGCCAAGGCATTGCGCCCGAAAAAGTGAAGGTCTCCTACAATGGCACCCGGCCAGCTTCGTGGCCACTGGAAGATCGCCAGCGGCCCGAAGGTCATGCCGTGGAACTCCTCTACGCTGGAACGGTGGGTGTCGCCAATGACCTCAGCCAGTTGCTTCAAGCCGTCGCGATCTTGGAAAAGGAGGAAGAACTCCCTCCCTTTCGGCTCACTGTGTTGGGACAGGGAAATGACCTTTCGATGGTCAAAGACGAAAGTAAACGATTGGGCCTTCGGAAAGTCCGGTTCTTGGGTCAGGTACCGCGAGAAGCGCTACCCGAGTATTTTCAGGCAGCTGACGTAGGATTGATTTGCTTTGCGCCCTATCCGGTCTTGGAGACCAATGGCGCGAACAAGTTTTTCGACTACCTCGCCGCTGGTCTGCCTGTGGTCCTGAATTACGAAGGCTGGCAAGGGGCTGTGCTCGCGGAAGCACAGGCAGGACGAGGATCCATTCAGGGCGACCCCGCAAGCTTTGCGAGGCAACTCAGGCTGTTGATTTGTGACCAACCCTTGCGTCTGGCCATGGGGCAGCGTGGCAGACGCTATGCACAGCAGCATTACGACCGGGCCAAGCTGGCGCCCGCCATGTGGAATGACATCGTAGGCTTCATCGATCGAGCCAAGCCTTGAACTCGGGTGTCCGGTCACTGCTCACGACAATGCTGTCGTCAATCGGCGGATGCAGTTCTACCTTGAGTCGGCCCTTGAAGTAAGGGTGCATTTTCACCGCAGCATCCACATGAATGATGTACTTGCGGTTGAGCCGAAAAAAAATACTGGGATCTAGCATCTCCATGATACCATCGAGCGAATGGTCGAGCGGAAACCGCTTGCCTTCCTTGGTCATCAGGAGGGTCACTTTGAGGTCGGAGTAAAAATAAGCAATCTCAGTCGTGGGTATGGCTTGGATCAGATTCCCATTTTTCACCAGCCAGCGGGACTTGTATCCTGAGTTAGGATTGATTTTGCCCAACATTTCTTTCAAATCCAGCTGTACCTGAGCGGGAGCAAAATGTGATTGCCAATCGCGAAATTTATCCAAAGCCTTTACCAAACGCTCGTAGCGAATGGGTTTTAGGAGATAATCGATGCTTTTCAACGAAAAGGCTTCGAGGGCATATTGGTCGTAGGAGGTCGTGAACACCACCGGAAAATTCAGGGGCACAGCCTCTGCAATGTCGAAGCAGGTGCCATCTGAGAGCTGAATGTCAAAAAATGCCAGGTCGGGGGAAGGATGGTGCCGAAGCCATTCTACCGCTTGTTCGACCGAAGTGGGCATAGATAAAATCTCAATCCCTGCATCGTTGCGGTGAAGGAGAGAGCTGAGGCGCTCTGCCGCCAAGGCTTCGTCTTCTACAATCAATACTTTCATGCTTCTTTCCTTTCCAGTAGTGGGAGTTTCACCACAAATTCTTCTTCGGTCTCTTCGATTTGCACTTGCCTGCGACTGAGGTAGGCATATCGGCTCCGAAGGTTATGAAGACCGGAACCATGACTGTTCTGGGGCGCAAGATGCACCCTTCGGTTGTTTTTCACGATCAAAGTATCTTCATCTGCCAAAATTTCTATGCGCAAAGGTTGCCGCTCAGAAGCTTTGTTGTGCTTGATCGCATTCTCGACCAGCATCTGAAGGGCCAGAGGCGGAATCACCCACTTGCCCATGTCCGATGGCGGCTCCAGCTCTACCTGTAGCTGGTCCCGAAATCGCACCTGAAGCAGGTGCAAATACGACTCCAAAAAGGCCCACTCTGTGCGCAGGGGCACCACAGACTCGCTTTTGTTTTGCAACACGTAGCGATACACGTCGGAAAAGGAAGCGAGAAATTCTTGGGCGTCTTCCTGCGATCGATCGATGAGCGAGCTGAGGATGTTGAGGCTATTAAACAAAAAATGGGGGTCTAAGTGGCTGCGCAGCGACTCTAGCCGCGTCTGGATATTTTCTTGTTCCAATCTTTCGGTGAGCAAGGTACTTTTTTTCCAAAGTACAAAAAGATAGGCCACGACCTGAGCGCAGAGAAGAGGGACCAACAGAATGAGGCCATAGATGTTGAGCACAAAAAACTGATCTGCTTCAGGCGTGGTGCTGAGTCCGAATTGTTGGAACAAATAATAGCTCAGGTTGATGATCAGGAGGCTGAGACCCATGCTAGTGATAAGCTGCACGAAAAAACGCCGCTGCGCGGAGGTTTCCCATGGCAAGTGGCGATGAAGCCAGTGATTGAGCCATTGATTCACCCCGATCAGGGCAGACAAATTGAGGAGAAGCCATGCCCAGCCCAGCAATTGATATGTCTCCATCGGGCTTGGCAGCACCAACGGCGTAAGCAGGACTCCAAGAAATAGGGGTAGGACCCAGATCCGAGCCAACAGCTTTTGCCAACGCTCTGTGATGATTCTTCGCTCCGACATGATCAAAAGTTGAGGGTAGAGACTTCCCGCCAAGGTACATATGTGGGAAGATCATCTCCCTCCCAAATCAGCAATCCCCAATTGGCATCTGTGAGATCGTGTTCTTCTCCGAGAAACAGCTGATCTCCGTTTCGAAGCGTAATGGCCGCTACGTGGTGGTTGCGACGCTCCATCTGCCGGATGTTGCGAATAGGAATATGGTAGTAAATCCCTTCCTTAATTCCCTCGATCGTCTCCAAATCCAGTCGCTCATCGAGGTCAAAGACGATGGTTCCGCTCAGCGTTTCCCCGTCGATGAGGCCCACCGTGGCACAAAGGCGCTGTGGCTCCTCAAAGTCATGATAGCCAGGGCTGAATGTGGGAGGTGACTCAAAAAACCTAGCAAAGCGAAATTGATCCCAAGGGATGCGCACGTGACCAAGCTCCAGACTCTTGACAATGATGTCGTGATTGCCGGAACCAAAGTCGTCGCTGCCGCCAAGCACGCGGGTGCGCCCGTCGAACGTGGTGATTCGAGAGCTGTCTTCGAGTTGTCGAATCTCTTGAATCTCGCCAAAGAGGTAGGAGACTTTCCCACGCTGGTTTTTCCCTTCAAGAACATCAATGGTCAAGCGCTCTTCATCGTCCCAATGGATAAATCCCTCGAAGGCGCCTTGGGGCGTGAACACTGCGCCATACACGGGTCGCACCCGATCTGAGCGAGCAAAGGGAGGGGTAGGTAAAAAGGTGATTTCTTTGATTCTGTCCCAATCTACACGAGTTTCTACCTCGTCTTCGTCGAAAATGTGCAGCTCTTTTCCGGTGCTGCCGCCGCCAAATACGGCTTGGGTACTTCCGTCTCGAAAGGTGAGTTGGGCTTGCTCGGGTCCGGTGATTCGCAGCCGGGCAATGTCCCCGAATCGGCAGCGAAACACATGCTGACCAGAAGGATAGCGAGGTTTCCACAAGCCCCAGAAGCTCCAATCGATTTCGTCGTCCTTACTTCCCGGCTCCAAGTTGCGAATTTCGTCCCCGGTGAGGTAGGTAAACAAACGGGGATCTGATTTTTTCTGAGACAGAAACAAGTCGTCCCAAAAAGCTTCTTCCCTCCCCCAGCGCAACACCCCTTCCCAGATTTGATCTTCTACTGTCTCGACTCTCCCATATAACAGCCCTTGCTGCTCGTGGGACTGCCCGAGGAGAAACTGGCTGAAGAGGAGAGGGGAAACCGCCAGTAACAAAAAAAAAGCGACCCCTCGGCTAATTTGCCAGGAGGATCGCCACTGTCTCTCTAGAACTACTAATTGATTCATTAGCAAAAATACTTCTATCTCTGTGAGACCCAAGGTGTTTCCGACCAACCCGGTCCATACAATGACCAACCGGGACATTTCCTTAGGGAACAAGATAAGCAATCAACTGGAATCAAGCTCTCGCGATCACCCACACGCCTCGGCACTTAACTTATTTAAGTGTTGCTTCGGACGAATCACCATTCAAGCCTTTGCTGCCTTGGAGGCTTCACGATTCCTCGCGAAAAGACATGAGGACACGCTCCATGTGCGGCGAAAGTTCTTCACTCTTGGACTCCGGGACCCACAGCAACAGTTGGTAGAGCACTTCTTTCCCTTGCACCACGGCTATCCGATACCGAACTGGTTCTCCTTCGAAAGTGCCTGTGATGGTGGCCACATGGGCAGGAAGTCCTTCCATCCGGGTAGGTGCTGCATCCGGAACTGCCGGATCTACGAGTACCTGAATGAGTCGCTCAATGCTGAGGTCCAGAAAATCTTCCAGCGAATAGCTGGGCTGACGGCTTTCGAGCAAAGCGCGTGAGTCATAGCGAAGCACCACAAAAAAATCTCTCGACGGGCTGTGATGTTGGAAAGGAGCATCATCGTTGAGCTGAAGTTCGCTCTCGAAAAAACCAGGAACCTCAATCGACCAGCGCCCTGCTTCCCCAATTCGGACCCATTCTACCTGGCCCCACGGATCACAAGCACTGAGTATCAGCACCGAAAGGGAGAGAAATTGTAGTGGAAATCTAAAAAAAGAAGCGTTCATGGATAGGGGATGGAACAGCAGCTATATTACACACAGAACCTAATTTCGCCAAGCAGACATCAAAAAAAGGAGGTTGCACATTTCGGGCAACCTCCTGGTTCTTGTTTAGACGGCCAGCAATCGGGATCTCTCCTTATCGAAGCAGCGTCACCGTGCCCGTGTGATGAACGGCCTGCCCCTGAAACCCTACTGCTTCCACCTTGAAAACATAAACGCCTTCCGGTGCCACAGCGCCATCAGAGCAAATGCCCGTCCAGGCCACGTCGAGCGACGAGGATTCAAAAATCTTCTTGCCCCAGCGGTTGTAGATCACCAGATTGGCTGAGCCAATGAAAGATACTCCGATGCGAAAGGCGTCGTTGATCCCATCTCCGTTGGGCGAAAAGGCATTAGGAGCATACACCATTGGCTGCGGCTCCACGCATGCTTCATTTGACTGACTGGTGGCGAGGTTCCCACCCAGTTCCCAAGCCGTGATGCGATAACAATAGGTTGACTGATTGAAATTGGTCTTTTCGTCGAAATAGGTCGAAACGCCTGCGCTTAGTTGCGCCACTACCCGAAAGCCCTGCGTCGCCTCCTCCCATACTTCCAGGGTGTAGCCTTCCACGCCGTTTCGCCAACCTTGATAGGGACTCCAAGTCAGGCGCGATCCAGAAAATTCGCGCGCTGCTTGCAAAAGAATCGTTTTCCCAGTCAATCCAAGGGGCGTAGCATCGCCGCAACTGTCCACAGTCGTCACCCGATAGGCATAGCTTTGCTGGCTTACCTCCACGTCGGGGTCGCTCACTTTGGTAGCGCTCGCACTCGCCGGAAGTGTTGCCACGAGGGTGTAGTTGGTCCCATTTCGGCGTTCTACCAGCACCCGATCAGCCATCTCGATGGGGGCAGGAGTCCATTCGATCAGGATCGATTGATTGTTTTCGACAGTCGCCCGGACCATGTCGGTAGGCTCGGCAGGCCCAATATGAAGCGGCTCGGTGTGACTGGAGTCAGATCCTGCGCTAAATGTCTCGCCTACAGCGATCACACGGTAATGGTAGTCTTCGCCGCAACGAAAATCCAGGTCGGTGAATGTGCTGTCCCCGCCACCGACTGTGGCGATGTGCACATGCGAATTGGGCTGGTAGTTCGTGACGCGGTAAATCTCATACGCCGCTGGAGACCAACCTTGATAGGGTGTCCAATGCAAAAAGGATTCGTCGATTCCTGGTGCAGCACTGAGTTGCACAGTGGCGTGGGCGAGGGTGCTGTCCCAGTCGGCAAGGTTTCCGCAGATGTTGCTGGGCAGCACTTTGTACCAATAGCGGCGCGCGCGGGTGTCGAGCTGCTGATCGGTGTAGAACGTTTGGGTCAACTGCGCGATCGTATCCACGACGACATAGTCCTGCCCATTTTCGGAACGAAACACAAGGTAGGCACCGAAATCCTCTCGCCGATTATCATATCTCTCGAACTCAATCATCACTTGCTCATCGCCGACTACAGAGGCGTATTGGAGCTGGATCACCTCTGGCTGCACCAGTTCCTCAATAAGGACAGCTTGGGGGAGCGTCACGGTATCGGAGCAGCCCCGCTCGTCGGTCACCCACATGGTCACATCGTAGATACCACTCATGGCATAGCGGTGGCTGGGCGAAGGGACTCCTGCGGTGTCGCCGTCACCAAAGTGCCAATCCCACGATACCAAAGCCCGCGAACTCTGGGTTTGATCAAAAAATTGGAACAAGGTCCCGGGACAACCCTCGCGGTCGCTTTGGGTGAATTGCGCTTCCGGGCGAAATAGCTGCACATAGGCGGGGCGTGTGAGGCTGTCGCGGCAACCATTCCCATCTTCCACCCACAGACTCACGTCAATGGTCCCATCTTCTACCATGCTAAAGCTAGGATGCTGGTCAAGGGAGGACATCCCATTTCCGAGCTGCCACTGCCAGCTAATGGGTACACCCACGCTGCGATCGTTGAACGTTAGGGAAGTAGGAGCACAAAAGGCCGTATCCTCCAAGGCAAAATCAGCTACTGGCAGCGGAAATACCTCAAACTGCTGAGTGAATTCTCCTTCACAGCCTCGGGCATCGACTACTTGCAACGTAATTGTCTGAGGGCCAACTTGGTTGAGGTGATGGTCCCAATTCGCCCCAGTATGCGTCAAAGCGCCATGATGCCAGGTCCAGGATTGAATCGAGGAAGGGTGCGTGAGGGCAACTCCCATCAATGACACATGCAAGGGCAGACATCCGCTGGTGTCGGTCGTGCTGACCATCGGATGGGGCGAGGGGTGAATGCGAACCGCCTCGCTGATCTCCACCGTGTCGGTACAGCCGTGAACGTCCGTCACGACAAGGCTGGCTGTGTAGCTCCCGACTCCGCTGAAGCTGATCTGGGGATGTTGGGCCTGACTCGTTTGTCCGTCGCTGAATTCCCAGAGCCAACTTGTCACACTTCCTACGCTGAGGTCTTGAAACTGAACCATTCCCTGATCACAGAATTCGCTGCTTGCAGGAGCCAAGTCAGCCACGGGTGGGGTAAAAATTCGGACGGAGTCCCGAGCATAGGTAAACACGCGGCAACCATCAAAGTCCTCAATGACGAGCACTGGCAAGTATTGTCCGGGATCCTCGTAGAGGTGGCTGGAAAATGGTCCACTCCCGATTCCTCCATCTCCATAGATCCACTGATAGTTTACCGAGTCCACGACCGCAGCCGAAAAATCAATCGTCGTGCCGGGGCAGCCTTCGCCAGGCGTAAAAGTAAAGGAAGCAGAAGGTCCTTCGATCGCGATGTATCCGGGTCGGATCAGGGTGTCTCGGCAGCCGCTGGCTGTGCCCACAATCAGCCGGATATCATACACGCCGGGCTGCGTGTACATGTGCGAGGCCACCGACTGATTACCCGTAGCGCCATTCCCGAAATCCCATTGATAGAAAATGCCGTTGTGCGGAAAATCGTTTTTAGCGTTGAACGTCACCTCCAGCGGTGGGCAGGGAGCAAAGAGGGTGTCTCCAACAAATTCGGCCCACAAATGACGCACATTCACGGCTTGCCCTTGTGTGAGGGTCCGCGAGCAACCATGGATATCGCTCACAGTGAGGCTCACATCCATGAATCCTGTGTCGGCATAGGCATAGCTGGGATTCGCTTGCGTAGAAGTGCTCCCATCTCCTAAATCCCACAAGTAGCTGATCCCCAGCCCTGTAGAACTTGAAATAAACGTGACAGGCACCCCCGGACAAGCCACGTGTGGCTGCACGGTGAAACTGGGTTGTGGATTGGTAGCAACCACTTTTTGATTATAAATGTGGGTTTTGCTACAGCCCAAATCGTCCTCAATCGTGAGTTTCACAGTAAATTCTCCAGCTTGGGTGTATGTGTGGGTGGGATGTTGAGCAGTGGAGCTGTTGCCATCGCCAAAATCCCAGAGCCATGAAACAATGCTGGTGCCTTGGATCGTGCTGTTGTCTTGAAAAGTCACTGCTAAGGGAGTACATCCCTTGAGGGGGCTATTCGTGAGAATTTTCGGAGCCAATAGGGATACCCTCACCGAATCGATCACGTGGGTGTCTTTGCAGCCGTAGCTATTTTCCACCGTTAGCTTCACGGGAAAGTACCCCCCTTTTTTGAACAGATAACTTGGGTGCTGGGCCACACTCGTGCCGCCATCTCCAAAATCCCATTCCCAGCGATTCGCCCCTGAGGAAAGATCCTGAAACTGTGCCGTAAATGGTAAGCAACCAGCCGTCGGCACCATGCTAAACGCCGCTGTGATGGGCCACACATATACCGAATCGGTAACTTCTGCCTCGCAACCTGTCGAGAGATTGGCTACTTTGAGCGTAATGGGATACTGACCGGGCTGTGTGAAGTTGTAGCTCGTCACAGAATCCAAGCTCACGCTGCCGTTTGGGAGCGTCCACTGCCACGTGTCATCCCCGACCGATAGATTTAAAAAATGCACCGTCTCAGTCAAATCGCATAGATAGCGCCCTGTCATGCCGATCACCGGCAGCGGTGCCAATACATCAATATAAAGCGGCTTGAAAAGCGTGTCCGCACAACCCTGGTTTTTGGCAATCAACACCACATCCATCGGCCCGATTGCTGCAAATCCATGGGTGGGATTGACCGACATGGCCGTGTCTCCATCACCGAATAGCCAAAGGTAGGAGAGCGCATTCGTGGAGAGATTGATGAAATTTATGGGCCCCAGGGCGCAGGCTGAGAGGGTATCTGCCACGAAATCAGCGCTGGGCTGGCTTCCCACCTCAATGTATTCTTCTTTGAACAAGGTGTCCGTGCAGCCTTGGCTATTGGTGATGATCAAGGTAATGTCATACACTCCCGTGCTGGTGTACACGTGTTGCGGATTGGGACCAGTGCCCGTGGAACCATCGCCAAAGTCCCAATGCCAGCTCACGATCGGATAATAGCTCTTGGTTGTGTCTTCAAACGTGACGGGGAAAGGAGCACATCCACCCGTCTCATTCGCTGTAAAACCAAGCTCCATCGGGAAGATTCTGATGTAGTGATTCTTTTGCCGCGTTTGAAAGCATCCGCCTGTCCCGGAAGCCACCAAGCGCACATGAAAGGAGTCATATTCATGGTAGATCTTCGTAGGATCCTGTAGATAGGAGACGCCACCAGTACTCGTGAAAAATAACCATGTGTAGCTGGTCGCGTTTGTGCTGAGGTTGACGAAGTCCACAGAAAAAGGAAGGGAGCACCCCACATTGGTGTCTGCCACTGCGAAATCCGCAAATGGCCGCTGATGGACCACCATCGGGATGGAGCGAGAGACCTGGCAGCCCCCCGGATCGAAGATCGTGACATCCACGGTGTAGCTACCGGCTGCTTGATAGAGGTGTTTGGGATGGATCCCGCTGCCTGTGTTGCCGTCTTTGAAGTCCCATGTCACCAAACTCCCCGGAGGCGCCTGTGCGGTGAAAAAGGCAGTGTCGCCCGTGCAAAGGCTAGAATCTGCCGCATAGGCAGACAGGGTATTGGCCCCGATATTGATGAAGGAAGCTTCAACCAAGGTGTCACGACAGCCCTGTGCATCCTCGGCGATGTGCGTCACATCGTAGGATCCGATGGCCTGATACGTATGGCTAGGACTCGCCACGGCAGCACTGCCACCATCTCCAAAAGTCCAGGCATGCGTCAGACCAGCGGTTTGCACCGGGCTGAATGTGACCGTGAGGGGAGCGCCACAAGACACCGTTTGAGATGCCGAAAAAGCCATATCTAGCTCCTGGACATCAACATAGGCATTCTTGAGGAGCGAATGACTGCACCCATACTGGTTGGTGACCGTGAGCGATACAGGGTAGCTCCCACCTTTGGTATAAGCATGGGCTGGCTGGGCAAGGCTGCTACTTTTGCCGTCGCCAAAATCCCAGGACCACTGGGTAAGAACCCCACTGCCGGGCTGAGAAAAGTCGCTGAAATTCAGCGACACCTTCGCACAGGCTTGGGTCTGGTTCACCGAAAATTGGGCTAGCGGGTTCGCATACACTGTGATGTACTGCTGGTACACAAGCGTATCTCGTAATCCCTGGGCGTCGATCGCGACCAGGGTCACAGGATATGTCCCCGGTGCAGTATAAAGCACCGTGGGATTCTGTAGCAGAGAGCTTCCATTTCCCGTTTGCCACTCATACGAAACGGCATTCGTGGATTGATTTTGGAAGGAGACTACCAGCGGGGAACAGCCGGAGGTCAGGTTCGATGTAAATGCGGCAATGGGTTGAGCAAAGATGGGCGACATCGAGAGAATAGATATTATACTCCCGATAATAATTTGTATTGTGGACCGTCTCATTGGGCGAAATTACTGAAATGCGAATGAGACAAACTAGTGTCATGTAAGGTCGATTCGATCTCTGCTTTCGCCCACAGAATCTGCCCGCCAACAGGCGCAATGGAGGCCTTCAGATGAAATAACTTTTATCAATCGAACTATATCTCCGTTGTAATATCTGGAATATTTGATTCTCGCTCTACCGGGATTTCTCGCCGTTTTCTCCCATTCCACCCCACGCTGGATCCTTTTCCTCCATTCCACCACTGTTTTTCCTTCAAATTTCCGCCGAATGTATCGCAGGAAACGCCCGAAGTGCCGCGCAACACGTCGCTTCCCCTCTCCTCAAGAGGGGAAGCACATTCACACCAAAAAATTCAAGTTCTCTGACAATTTTGGCGCATACTAACCCTCATAAGGGTTTCCTTACCCTTATGAGGGTTAGAGCACGAGTTTTCCGCCATTTTTGTCAGAGAACCAAAATTCATTCGTTGATCCGCTCCTCTGCTCAGTCTTGCACATAATGCCCCACAAACTGGGATCGATCGTCCATGAT
This sequence comes from Bacteroidota bacterium, assembly GCA_036835375.1. Classification (GTDB taxonomy): domain Bacteria; phylum Bacteroidota; class Bacteroidia; order J057; family J057; genus JANQTF01. Next base: position 3,229 of record DAITMB010000053.1, on the reverse strand, counting down.
GAGGTCGCGACTGCGGCGAAAACCCAAGCCCGCTGGCTCCCACGCAAAGAAGAGCCCGGCCTGATAATGGTATCCCTCCCGGTCCAGCGCCAACTGAGCCTTGGCCTGAAACACCGAAGGATAATGACCGTATTCGCCGCCGCGCTCGGAGAGGGGTTCTCCATCAGGACCGTAGATAACGACATTGCTGCCCTCCCTTCCAAAAATCACCTTTTCGACATAGCCTTTTCCGGGGTTGCTGGGTCGCCGAAAGCTCGTCTTAAGCAATAGTGCTTCTTCTGGAAAAAGGTCAGAAAGGACCTTTAGAATTCCTTTGGATTGAAAGAGCAACGTGTAGGCGGGGTTCAACACCACAGCCAGGCGCCGCTCCACGATCTTGGTCAATAATTCGGCAAGCTCCGGCTCATCGTAAGCAATGTATTCCCAAGGGATTAGTTTGAACCAAAAAGGGCATTGTTTCCATCCGCCTTCGCGATCTTCAATGAAAATCCCTTCTTCGGCAGAAAATGTCACTTCATCCACATAGGCAAACTCCACTTCAAAGCCTGCTTCTCGTGCCACTTCCATCAGAAGGGAGACATTGTGCTCATCCTCAGGTGCATCGCGCAGGGTCGAGAAAAGGATGCGGTGCTCCAGCTCTTGGTTCCACAGCCCCATGCGGCGGAAATTTTCGGTCAAGGCATCATACAGCGTGTTGAACTGGCGATCTTCATCAAGGCCATTGGCCCGCAGCGACGCCCATTGAATGATGGCTGTCTCGGGAATGGACGTAGGGGTGTCTGCATTGAACTCAATAAGCCGGATCGGCAATCCATCGATCCCGCCAGCAAAATCAAAGCGCCCGATGAGATGCACATGCCGATCGTCCTCCCAGGTATGTTTGATCAGCGGAATGAGATTAGCGGGAATGCCCAGCGCCTCGAATTCGTTGTGCTCAACCACGTAGTCTGCCGCATCACAGAAAAGCTCATACAGCCGGATGCCTGCTTCGTGGTAGGCTTCTGCTTCTGCTTCATTCACCAGCACCAGTTCTGAGCTGAGGTAATCGCCAGCGTCAGGTGACACAAAAAAGTCCCATCCCAACTCTTCAAAAAGATGGTTCGGGAGTTGAGAGATCGAATGTTTAGCTACCACTTCTAAATCTGGAGCTGTTAAAAAAACCGGAACGGCCGCCGCTGATGGGTCGCCGGGTAGTAACAGTGCGTGCAGTCGAGCTCACCGTTCCGCCTGCCGAGCTTCCTGAGGCGTATCCGCGCGTGTCACGATACGCGTAAGGCGACACCGGGCGAGACAACATTCGGCCCAGCATGTAGCCGCTGGCTCCCCACCAGAGCACACTGCCCAGAGAATGAGCGTTTCCGCGCTGATCCGACATTTGGGTCGTATCGGCGGGGGTGATGAGCGCCCGGCTTTGCTCCAGCGTCAGGGTGTCGATGCTGCCGTCCATTTTGTGAATGATGAAGCGAGAAAGGCTGACATCGGCCACGACCTCTTCGCTCACGATAGAAAACTGATCTGGCGACACCTCCTCAATGGTCGTGACGACACCTTGTGAAGGCACCGAAGTGGTGACCACTTCATACTCCTGCTCTTGGTCGGAGGAACAAGCAGGCGCACCCGCGAGAATCCCAGCGACAAGCAGGTACATGCCCCCCTTGCGAGCGACAGGCTTCCATTGGACAAATCGAGTAAAATCCTTGGGCGGAGTCATAAGTCAGGAAATTGGAGGTGAGGAATGCAATTTTACGAGATAATCATGAATTTCAACAGGCCCCTTCGCCTTTTTGTTCGGCATAGTGACAGTGGACGCTAAGGACTTCGTTTGTCACTTCGGGTTGGGAGGGTGGAGATATTGGTGTTGGGAGGGCGGTTTTGGGGGAAATATAGGGTCTCGGCAGCTGTGCTTCGGTTGAAAATAAATCTAACAAGACCTAGAATGGCGCCCTCCTTGATCGCTAACAAGAGATTGGGGCGTTTCTCCCGTCGATTCTCACACACGCAGGATCGCCCCCCCCCTTGTCGTACCAACAATATTCTCGCATGAATCCATCCTGCTGAGAGCTGTTATTTCGCTCGGCTGTTGTATCTTACCTGCCACAAATCTTATATTTTACTACCTGATGTCCACCCGAAAACCCTGCGTCAACCCTAGCGCCTGCGGGGCGCGACTAATTTTCGGCAGCGCAGGTGGGATGGAGACTCATCAGCTCGTCAGCAGGGAAACAAGCCTGAAAACAGTATCCAAACCCAAGCCACGAAACACCCCCCATGAACTGGACCCTATTTCCGCTCGAAGTGGAGCGGCCTCAGAACCTGCTCGCCGCTTACGAGCCGCTGCACCAGCACCTCGAAAACAGGCTACCCCTTTCCTCCGACGAAGAAGACGCCCTCTCCCAGGCCCTCAGCGACGCCATCGCAGGTTCCCTTTGGGAGCCGCTTGAGCAGCAGCTTCGCAGCAGCGAACACACCACTGCTGTGTTGCAGCACCACAAAGCGGAGCCCCTCAACCTACCCTGGCGCATGGCGCGCTTTCCGGGCCGGAAGGAGCGCCTGCACCAGCTTGTGAACCTGCACCTCGCCCGCAGCGCCGAAGGCCACTGGGCTACGGAACCCTACCTGCCCCAGATCCCGCCGCCCCTGCGGGTGCTCGTGATGGTCAGCTCCCCGGCAGACACGGAGCAGCACCGCCGCTTGTCGTATGAAGACGAAGAACTGGCCATCCAGCGGGCATTTGAGCCGCTGGTGGAGGCCGGACAGGTGCAGCTCGACTTCGCCGAGGACGCCTGCCTCGAAACCCTGGCCCAGCGCATAGAGCGCCGAGAATACCACATCGTGCATTTTTCCGGTCATGGCGGCTTTCACGAGGGTGTGGGCCTGCTGGAGATGGAGGACCTCATCACCCAAAAACGGCGACCTGTAACCGACAAGGAACTCGCCGAGGCCCTCAAAGGGAATCCCAACAAAACCGCCACCGTACCCCTGCTCGTGCTCAACTCCTGCCAGACCGGCATGGGCGGCAGCGCCGGGGACGAACTTCAGGGGCTGAGCCTACGGCTCGTAGCCCAGGGCATCCCGGCGGTCATCGGCATGGGTGCCTCGGTGTTGGATACCTTCGCTACCGACTTTGCGGCCCGGCTTTATGAGGAAATAGCCGCGCAGCGACCGCTGCCCTTTGCCTTTTCCAAGGCCCTGGCCTACATGCAGCAGCGCGAGCAGGCCTGGCGCAATG
>DAITMB010000052.1:13400-33033 GCA_036835375.1 Bacteroidota bacterium | reverse complement strand
TCGTCATCATCGCTGATGCCATCGTCGTCATCATCGCTGATGCCATCGTCGTCGTCATCACTGATACCGTCATCGTCGTCAAGACCATTGGCACCATCAAGAGACTTTTCCAGCACCTCTCCAAAAGCCTCGTCTTCGCACGAACTTGTCGCGAAGCTGAGGGAGAAAAGGAGCAGGAAAATCAACAAAAGATTTTTCATCGGTAAAACTGTTAAAGGGTTGAAAAAAAAGAACGATCACTTTGGGCAGACACGGCAAAGCATCTCTTGAAGCCCTTTGTCCTGGGGAAAACGCCCTGCCTCGGAGCATGACTAAATTCCTTTAACATCGGATCAACTTGGTAGATCTGCTAGCCTATAAGGCCATCGTGATGATACAAAAGTGGGGATCTCCTCTCCCTCAGACAAAGACTTATCAGGGCATTTGTGAGAAGTCTTATAAACAAGAATTACCAAAAACATCCTTTCCAGCTATCTAGGAACAAATTTTTAATGACAAGGGATTTATTTGTGAGATTTTTGATTGTAGCTACACGTGTTTCATCAAGCTTCTATCCCTATTTCAAGCCTGAATTGGCCAGGTATTCTAGTTTTTTCAAAGCTTCGAGCATCCATTCTCGCTCAATCAATGGATTTGCGCTTCGAATGTCTTCGCCAAGGTGAGCGAGGTCTTGAGGAGAGATGTTCGATGAAAGCCGTGTCCTCATAAGGGCGCTCATGTATTTTGCGAAATTGAGATATGGGCGTTTGCGCCGCCGAGGCCATTCTCTGCGCCGGATGAAAGTCCGGAAGGCGTCGGCGAGGGAGTAAAATGTTTCTACATTCTCCTGCTCAAAATAGATTTTGAGCTGAAGCATTTGAGCGGAGATGCGGTAAAATGGATCGATGTATTCCACCTGCTGCATGACACGGAGCGCCGCACCGAATTCGTCTTTGTAAAAAAGGAGGTGCGCTTTGTTATAGGTATAAGCCGCTACCTGATGCTCTCCTTCCAATTGACTTTGATTGTTCTCGATAAACCCTTCCGTCCAGGCTAATTCTCCAAGCCGAAGCCCAAGTGTCACAAGATTTTTAAAATGGTTGGCGGATAACATTGACCCTTCCTGGAGCAGACCACGGTCTAGCATTTCTCGATAGAGGAAAAACATCTCTCGCTCAAAATGGGGTTCTCCCGTGCGATACTGCCTATTGCAGTAATTGATGGCCTGATTGTACACATTTCCCAATTCCGAAGGCGGGAGAATCTCCGTCCCAGTGAGAAGAAGGGCTTTGAGCTTCAAGAAATGATCTCGATGGAGGTCGGTAGCAAGCAAGCCATAGAGGTGAAAATAAATTGCGATAGAAGGCTCAAGTTCGTCTTGGCCAGCGCGGCAGTATTCGATGGCGCTTTCCAGCAGTCCTGATGGGTGAAATTTGACCCCTAATAACTCCTGCTGATTGATTCCGCTACACGCCATTCTCAGGCTATTGAACAGAAAAAAATGCTCCAACGCTACTTGAATTGGCGCTTGGGACACGGCTTGCGTTCTGCTTTCGGTGGTCACCTTCACCTCCAACGCTATTTCTTCCATCTGCCATTTGGCAAAATACCAATCGCTGTCTTGGTGAGCTGACTGTTGGAGTTCGCGATCCATCTTTCTGAACTCGCTCGCGTACAGCTTCCACAATTGTCGGGTGCGGGCTGCATGAAGGCGAAACAGCCCCTCCTGAAATGGGCCGCTTTGCCAAGCCTGCCATGCCCAGTAGGCCATCAAGAGGTCCAGTGCATATTTGCGGAGTGTCCGCATCTGCTCGTCTCGGTAGGGTTGTCCGGGATATAGCTTGGCAAACAAGGCTCCGTCCTCAATTTCTTCCCGGTCAAATGCGGGAAAATAAGGCGACAATGCTTCCACGTATCGCTGGGTATCTATGTGGGAAGACAAAAGACCCGACTTAGTGATGGACAAAAAGGCTTCCCACTCACGGGAACTCATCGTTTGTAGGGCTTCGTAAAGTTTAATGGGCTTTTTCAACGGGATTGTATTTTCTCACAAAATGCAATTTCCTGCAATGGTTTTCTAGTTCTAAAGCTGCCAAAAAATCAACCCAGTATCGATTTCCCCATTTTAATTCAATAAATCAGCAACTTCATTTTCTCACAATCTCCCAAAAAAGTATCTCCCTCATTTCTTTGTTCCATCGTTACTTACTTTCCGATACATTGTCACACATGATCATGCACATACCTATGCAAAGATTTTGGAAGGTCTTTTTGGTTGCCTCGTTACTACAGGCAACGGTCCTGCTGTGGTGCTCCGCGCTCTATGCACAAGAGACCCGCCAGTGGCTCCTTCCGCCCGGGGAGTCGCTCCCCGAATCCTGGCAGACGGAGACATTGACCCAACAGTTTTCATCTGGCTGGCGCCTTGTCCAGTTGTCTCCAGAGGCGGATTCAGTCGCAATGTCCGCCTATCAGCAGATGCTCAGCGTTTCGGGCGCAGAGCCAGATCGGCTGTGGGTGGCCACCGGCTTTCCCGATGATCCTGGACTCACCTTGCAGTGGGCTTTTGAGACCAATGGGCAGGGACAGCGCGTGGACATTCGTGCGCGCGAAGCCTGGAACATTCAGAAAAGCGCCAGGGAAGTTGTTGTGGGCGTGCTGGATTCGGGCGTGGACTGGACCCACCCTGACCTGATCAATAATATTTGGCAGAATCTTGGAGAAGATGCCGACGGCGATGGGCGCGTGCTGGAATACATCAACGGTCAGTGGGTATTTGATCCGGGCGATGTCAACGGCATTGATGACGATGGCAATGGATATGTGGATGACTTCATCGGCTGGGACTTCGTCAACGACGACAACAACCCCTACGACGACCATTTTGCCGGACACGGCACCCATGTGGCAGGCATCATTGGCGCCAGTGGCAACAATGGTATTGGCGTGTCCGGGGTCGCATGGGAAGTGCGCATCATGCCGCTGAAATTTTTGGATCAAAGTGGAAAAGGCTACACTTCCGGCGCATTGGAAGCGCTGGAATATGCGCGTAAAATGGGAGCCGACCTTACCAACAACAGTTGGGGTGCCCCATTTCGCAGCGAAGCCTTGGCGGCGGCGATCGACTCGGCCGGGGCTTCTGGGCAACTCTTCGTTGCGGCAGCGGGCAATAATTTCGGTAACAACAACGACAAAGCACCCTTTTATCCGGCGGCTTATCCCTTTCCGCATGTGGTAGCAGTCACCGCGACCAATGCGCTCGGCCATCGCTCTGTGTTTGCCAATGTCGGCGCAAGTTCTGTGGACTTAGGGGCCCCTGGCACTGGGATTTACAGCACCCTGCCGGGCAATACCTATGGCTTCTTTAGCGGCACCTCCATGGCTGCTCCCTTTGTTACAGGCGCACTCGCCTTGCTCATAGCCACTCAGCCCACTATGCCCATCGATGTCAAGGTCGCAAAATTACTCCGAAGCACGGATCCCCTCGCAGATCTCCAAACGGTGACACAAGCACAGGGGCAGCTCAACCTGTGGAAACTCCTTCGTAGGCCCATTCGATTCGACAAAATCCTCGACCGGCCAGAGACCGAAGCACCCCTGATAGCCTCCGCCGACAACCGATCCCTCATGGCTGGCAACAGCCCGGATTCTGCCTGGGTCACTGCTTTTTCAGCACCTGGGCAAATTGCTTGGTCCAAGTCCTATGAGGCAGGGGTGAAACTTCGCTCACTGACATCTTATGGCGAGGCTGGGTGGGTGTTGGCAGGAACTGCTAGTGGGTCCAGTTGGATCCAGCAACTTGCACACAATGGTGAACTGCAATGGAGCTTTGAATTAGAAGGTGCCAATTCACCGAGCGTTGCCACCATCACTGTCCGAAAAAATCGGGTGCTTGCAGCAGGACACCTTGCCAACGGAGACCTTTGGATGCTAGGCCTAGACACGTTGGGCACCCTTCTTTGGCAGCACAGATTTCCGGCTACGGGCCGAAAAATTCACCTTCTCGACAGCTCTTCCGACCTATTCATGCTGGTGGATCGGTGGCAGGGAAATCTGAATCAAATCGCCTTGCTTCGGTTTGATGATTCAGGACAATATCTCGACGCGCGGACTTGGAGCATTCAAAATGAAGTGAGCAGCACAGGGCTACATTCACTGGAAGACGAAGAGGACGAATGGACCTTGGGCCTGCTGGTCACGCAACCAAGCGGAGTCAAAGAAGCCTGGATCTGGGAAGGCGAAGACGAATTGGAGCCGGAGAAAGGATTTGGATACGCCCTCAGCCCTACGACGAAGGATGCATTTACCCAGGTGTGGCCCGATGGTGGATGGATCATCAGCAGTCATGATTCCGTCAGCCAGACGAATCAACTGATTGGCACGGATGTCAAAGGCACGGAGCTGTTTGCGACAGCATTTCCCACAGATTTTGAGCTGTCGGGAGTCGGGCCAGTGAATGATGGCGGTGTGGTGATGGCCGGAAAAGTCGGGAGTGGAAATAGCTCCGAATGGATTCTCCGCAAGACCGATCCGCGAGGGCTGGCCAACTGTCCGGGTGCTCCTGTTGCATCGACGCCTATTTCGGTGCCTTTGCTGAGTGGACAAAGTCTCTCGCTGGCACCTACCAATCCCGGATTGACCCTGAGTCCAGGCTTGTTGGGAATGGTGGCTTCATCCCTTTCAGCGGCAGAGCGCTGCGGTCCCAACACCTGCGAAACAGAAGCTTTTTTCCTCCTGCCGCAAGGCACCCTGTGCGAAGATGACTTCGTGGCGATTCCCAGCCTCTCTCAACATGCGACCAGCTACGAATGGCGGATTGATGGCGTGGTCGTCAGCAACGATTCCATCCTCAATCTTCAAATAGACGATGACGAATTCCTCGTGTCCCTCACTGCCTCCAATGGCAACTGTAGCGACGAGATGAGCCTGCGCTTAGAGGTGGAGCCAGAGATTGAATATCATGACATTGATACCACTCGCTGTGCCCCGAGCATTTCGCTGGAAGCGCCGATTCGGGGCGTATCCTACGAGTGGCTGGACGACAATGAAAATGTCATCGGGACGGGCCCTCAACAACGTATCACTCAGTCCGGGGAATATCAGCTGATCATGATCGACCAGTGCGGCAACGACTGGGAGCAAGACATAGAGGTCACACTCTCAGGTAATTGTGTGTGGCCGGGGGATGTGAACGCAGATGGAGCCGTGGATCAACTCGACTTTTTGCTGCTGGGGCTGGTGCATGGTCAAACGGGGCCTGCGCGCAGCAATGCCAGTTCGCTCTATGAGGAACAAACGGGCCTCCCCTGGCCGGGCAAATTTCCTGATTCCCTTCAATGGGCTCCCGGCATTAATTTACAACATGCAGATTGTGACGGAGATGGCGTGATCGACATCGAGTTGGATCGTCTGGTGGTCCTGCAAAATCGAACGGCTGCATTTATTCCGCCTGTGGAGACCCAGCCATCTTCTCTCTCCCTCACCTTGACACTGCCGCAGGGGCAGGCAAATGTAGGGGATACCATTCCGCTGTCTGTTTCTCTCAGCGATACCTCCGGCCAGTCTCCTCCGATCTACGGACTGAGTTTTTCTATTCGATACAACCTTCCGCTCAATCAAGGAATCATCTTCACGCTTCCACCTTCGTGGCTAGGCACGCCTGGGGCGGATTTGGCCGAGCTTTCGATTGGGAAAACGACTGCCAATGCCTCTGAAGTTTCCATCGTGAGATTCGACCTTCAAAACCGACTGGGACAAGGAGCCGTGATCGGTGGAGGAATCGTGATACAAATCGACGACATCGGCAGCTATGCTCTCTCAGGTCAGCAGGCCTATCTGAGTTTGGACCTATTGGACGCCTTCGCCATTCAGGCGGATGGCAGTCGAGTGCCCATTCGGGAAATTCGGGTGCAGGGCAATCAAACCGTCCAAATCGACGTCCCCACGCAAGAGCTTCAACTCAGGGCCGCGCTACAAGGTGCCTGGGATTCGGGCAGCTCTATGCACAGCACGGCACTCCACGACTTGGGATTGCTGCCGACTTTTTCACCCTATGCACAAGCCCCAGCTTCCTATGTGCCGACCCTAGAGCCTGTCACGGATTGGGTGCTGGTAGAATTCCGGGATAGCAGTGATCTCGATCAGATCGTTTCGCGGCTCCCGGGGCTGCTTCTCCCCAACGGCCAAATCGTGGATCCAGCTACCCGTGGCCCCCTTCGCCCCGCTCTCGCCGATGGCGATTATTACGTGGTAATGAAGCACCGCAACCATCTCGCCGTTCGGTCCCCCCTGCCCGTCAGTTTCTCATCGGGCACGACCGTGAGCCTCAACTGGACCAATACCCCCCTCGCCATCGATGGAAAAGCGCAACTATTCCCACAGGGAGCTTCGTGGGTAATTCCCGCTGGCGATGTGAATCAGGATGGCCAAATCATCTGGAGCGGGACTGGCAATGACCAGCGATTCCTCCTGCAAAAGCTTCAGGGTCAACCGCAAAACAGTATTTCGGGATATTTCGCTGAAGACCTGAACTTGGATGGATTCATCCGCTACCAGGGTACATCTAGCGATCAAGCCATTTTTCAACAACTATTTCAAGGCATTTCTGCGAATCAAATCATTCAGTCCTATGTGCCGTAGCCTGATTTTTCTCCTCCTCCTATCCCCTTTATTATCGTTTGCCCAGCAAATGATCCAACTTAGCACGCACCAGACAGCAAGCCACTGGCAAGTGGTGTTGCGCCCGACAGAACCCGTGAATGGGGTGCTCTCAAATCTGCAATTCACTCTCTCATGGCCACAGGGAAGCAGTCTCCCGATTGGTGCCACACCAGCAGCTCTCCAAAACTGGATTGACATGGTTCCAGCAGGCCCGGACTCCCTCGTTCAGGGATGGTGGAGCCGCACGTATGTGTCATTCGGCCATCAGCGGCTCGACAATGGCGGAAGTCCCTGGGTGGGTGGTTCTGAGCAAATCATCTGGGAGATTTCCTCCAGCCAAGCACCTGCACAACTCACGGCAGATCGCGATGTGGAGATAGCGGGTTTCCAAACAGGATTCTATGCGGAGCTAGATGGCGTCGATGTGACGGGAGACGTGGTTTCTTCTCTGACTGAAGCCAGTTTCGAAGGGAAGGCTTGGCTGGTGTATCCCAATCCAGCAAGCGATTTTTTCACGATCGAGTACGAAGGGCCGTGGCAGCCCTTGGCGACCGCGACGCTTTTTTCGCTCAAGGGGGAACTTATTCGCAAGGTCAGCCTCACGACTTCTCCCCAGCAAATGATGCTCAATGGCATTCCGGCAGGCATTTACTTTCTCGCCATCTCAGGAACCCAACACCCTGATGTTTATCAAAAAATCTTGGTTCGCTAGTTCAAGGAGCTATTTCACTGAACCATCTCAAAACAATGTGGCTCGATTCTCTGGCGCGTCCAGCGATCGGCCATAGTGCTTATAAGCCCGTTCTGTGGCCTGCCGTCCTCGGGCGGTTCTTTTCAAAAACCCCTCCATGACTAGATAGGGTTCATAGACTTCTTCGATGGTATCGGCTTCTTCTCCCACGGCAGCAGACAGGTTGTTGAGACCTACTGGCCCGCCTTTGAATTTGTCGATGAGTGTCAGAAGGATTTTGTTGTCCATGTCATCAAGGCCTGCTTCATCCACTTCCAGGGCTTTCAAGGTGACTTTGGCAATGTCGAGGGTAATGGTCCCGTCTCCTTTAACTTGAGCAAAGTCTCTCGTTCTGCGAAGCAGGCGATTGGCAATGCGTGGGGTCCCGCGGCTGCGCCGCGCGATTTCGAGGGCGGCTGCTGGCGCAATGGCGACTTGCAGCACGCCGGCGGACCGGGTAACGATCCGTGCGAGGGTCTCGGCGTCGTAATATTCCAGTCGCGCATTGATGCCAAATCTCGCTAACATCGGAGAAGTGAGGAGTCCAGCGCGGGTGGTGGCGCCCACGAGCGTGAAGGGATTCAACCCAATCTCAATGCTACGCGCATTGGGACCCGTTTCGACCATGATGTCAATTTTGAAATCCTCCATCGCCGAATAGAGGTATTCTTCGATCACGGGAGAGAGGCGGTGAATTTCGTCAATGAAGAGCACATCGCCTTTGCCGAGGTTGGTGAGCAAGCCTGCAAGGTCGCCGGGCTTTTCGAGCACCGGACCTGAAGTGGTCGTGATATTGGACTGAAGCTCCTGCGAAATGATGAAGGAAAGGGTAGTCTTCCCGAGTCCGGGAGGTCCGTGCAGGAGGACATGGTCCAGCGCTTCGCCACGCATTTTGGCGGCCTTGATGAAGATTTTGAGGTTATCAGTCAGCTTCTTTTGCCCGGTAAAATCCTCCAATTCTTTCGGACGAAGCATCTTCTCTTCGTCGTTGGGATTCTGTAAAGAAGGGTCGAGCATTTCGTTGCGCATGGAATGAGAGTTCTGAAGGGGGGCTAAATTTTTCGTGTGAATGCTGCGTGTCCTAATGTTTCAGCCACTCGTCTTTTTCGATAAATACACCAGATGATTGCTACTTGCAAACAAGGCTTAAGCCCAGAGTTTCGGCGAAAGATAGCCGAATTTACTCGCTTTTTTAGCAAATCCCTCCCAGCACGATCACTCTTCCTGAAGAAGCATCATACTCATCAGCGCAAAGAAGGTCATGCCGATCTGGCGCTCTAACACACTCTCAAAGCACATGGCGACGATCATTAGGAGCGCAAAGCCTGCCACCAGGGGAGGAATCCTCCGACGAAATTCCCACAACGGCTGGGCCACGGCTAGCAAGAGCACCAATAGTCCTGCGATGCCTGCGCCTGCCCACTGCTTGAGGTACTGGTTATGCGGATTGGTGAGCAGGTTCTCTGCACGGTGTTCCAATCCTTGAATCCGATATTGTTGTCTCATCTCCTGCCCTACATCTTCGATCCCCACACCCAGCAGCGGATGTTCTCGCACAATTCCCCAACTGGCTTTCCACGCCAGCAGCCGCATAGACAGTGAATTATTGCTGAGGTCAGCCTCCTCGCGCTGGTATTGTTCCCAGTCCCAGTGGGTCACTTCCACCCGAAGCCGAAAGGAAGGCATGGCATAGAAGGCAAGCACAGGAGACAGGATCATCAAGCCCGCCAGCCCCAGCAGCAAGATACGCTGACGTTCTTGCCAAAGCCACAAGCCGCCAAAGCCTGCCATGGCAACATAGAAACTCAGCAGGCCCGTTCGTGAGACGAGAACGTGCAGAGCGATCGCGTTGAACAGCGTCATCAATAAGATGACCCATCGCAAAACCGAAGAACCGACGCCTGCCAAGCCGCGCCAGAGCCATAAACCAAGCAGCACCGACCATCCCAGCAGTAAGCCAAAATAGATATGGCTCAACCCACCCAGTATCTCGATGTGAGAATTCTCCGCGACGCGCTGCAATTGTTCCTCAGAGGTGCCAGCGAACTGTAGCATGGTTCCTGCAGCGACCAGAAACTGCGTCGCCAGGAATAGCAATTTGAGGCGATCCCACTCTTTGATGGAGAAGAAAGGGAGGATGTAAATGGCCAGCGGGATCAGCAACAATGGAAGCTTACCATAGACGTCTGCCGCCCAGCGAGCCGTGTCGGCTGTCCACAAGCCGCTGATCAAGGCCAGGAGCCAAATGCCTAGCATCCATGCGACCGTTCGTCGCTCTCGAGTCCGAAATGCAGGCCTGCCATTTGAGAGCCAATCCCAAGCCGCCGCAACAGCCAGCGCTACAGTCGAGATACTGAGCAGGGCCTTGCCGGTGCTCAACCCAATAAAAAGTACTGTTAACGCTAGCAAAGCCAAATGACGTGGCGTGAGAAAGGAATTCATGCGACAATCCTGAGACTTCAAAGATAGTAGAACCGACCAACTCGCCAGCGACTCTCGTAGTGAATGAGAACTTGAGCAAATGATCAGCCCTTTTCCGTTACTTTTCCATATTCCACAGGCACCACGCCATACACCTCCTTGAAAATGCGGGTGAAATACTTGGCATCATTAAATCCCACACTGTAAGCGATTTCCGAAACGCTGCGGTCGCCGTCTTTGAGGAGCTGTGCGGCACGCCGAAGGCGAAATAGGTTGATGAATTTCTTGGGGGTTTGGTCGGTCAGGGACTTGATCTTTTTGAACAACACCGGGCGGCTTACCCCCACATCGATCGAGAGTTGATTGACACCGTAGTCTGGATCCCACATATGGACTTCAATGGCTTCGATGAGCTGCTCCAGAAAAATTTCGTCCTGCTTGGGGAGGAGCAGCTCCTTAGGTTCCAAGTTGATGATTCGTACAGATTGATCGCGGAGCTGTTGCCCAGATTGCAGGAAGTTTTGAATCTTGAGCCGCAGCTCCTGCGGACTGAATGGCTTGGACAGGTAGTCATTGGCACCCGCTTGTAAGCCTTCGACTCTGGCTTCAAGTTCGTGTCTCGCCGAGAGGAGCAGCACTGGAATCGCGCTGGTCTCAGGCGTGGCTTTGAGCTGTGTACACATGTCCAACCCATTCACTTGAGGCATCATCACGTCGCTCAAGATGAGATCCGGGCGATGGGTTTTGGCAAATTCAAGGCCCATCTTGCCATCGCTGGCCTGAAGCACTTCGTAGGTAGGTTCGAGAATGGAAGCAAGAAACGCGCGGACCTCCGGGTGATCTTCTACCACCAGCACAGTTGCCCGCCGCTGAGATGCCTCGCTGAGCGGCTTGTCGGGCACTGGACCAGCAGTCGGCAGAAATGTCGGAACAGACAATTCGGACAAGGTATCATCGACAAAATGGGCAGCGCCCAGGGGCATGGTAATGGTAAATTGGGTGCCCTTGCCTAAGTCGCTCAACGTCTCAATCTTCCACTTGTGCATGTCCACAAGCTGCTTCGTGAGGGATAAGCCGATGCCCGTTCCTTCGGATTCGAATCGGGAGGTGGAATAGTATCGATCAAATATTTTGGGCAAATCCTCGGGCTTGATTCCCAAGCCACTGTCTTTCACAACGACCTTGGCAGAAGATGATGTTGCGATCACGCGTACCTCAATTTGTCCACCTTGGGGGGTGAATTTGAATGCATTCGACAGCAAGTTGAAAAGGATTTTATCGAATTTATCAGGATCAAGCGATACGGGAATCTCCGATTCGGGCCGATGGAGTTGATAATTGATCTCTTGGGTAGCGGCGCGGTGCCGAAAGGAGTCGAAAGTCTCGGATACAGCAGAAACCAAGTTGACGGATTCTACTTCGAGTTGATGATAATGACTCTCCAATTTGGAAAGGGTCATGAGCTCGGTGACGAGATTGAGGAGGCGGCGAGACTGCTTCCGGATGCTCTTGAGCTTTGGTACGAGCGTTGCCGGATCGGGCTTTCCTAGAATTAATTCCTCCAAAATCCCCAAAATGAGGGTGAGTGGCGTCCGAAATTCGTGGGTCACGTTGGTGAAAAAAGTCTGGCGGGTGCGGCTCAGCTCTTCTTGTTTTTGTATCTCCAGCTGATCTTTGAAGAGTCGCTGCCTGAGGCGAATTCTTTCTCTTAAGACTTGGTAGGTGCCAAGAAGCAGCAACATGGAGATCAAAAAGTAGCCCAGGTAAGCCCAAATACTTTTCCAGATGGGTGGATTGACCACAATTTTGATGGATCGCTCGTGCTCCATGCTGCTTCCCTGCCCTGTGCTGCCTCTGATCCACAGGATGTAGGTACCGGGATTTTGGATCGTGTAGGTAGCCCTGCCTTTGCCCGAGACGAGGTTCCAATGGTTGTCGAGTCCATCGAGCTTGTAGGCGTATTGGTGCTTCCCGGGGTTGACGAAGTTGAGCAAGGTGAAGTCGATGGTGAAACTTGCCTCATTGTAGGCGAATTCCAAGGTCTCCATCCGATTGAGGGTTTGGTTCAGGATACCCGTTTCGTCCCCGACATGGATCTTGTGATTTCTCACCGTGAGACCCGTGAGCACAAGCGGCACGGAGTCGTTCATGGCATAGCCGTTGACCTCCATTGGGTCAAACATGGTGAAGCCCTGAATGCCTCCAAAGAGGAGTTTTCCGTCGCGGAGCTGCTTGTAGGCGTGGAGGTTGTAGGCGGAATTGGGAAGCTCTTCGCCTATCGAATACGTTTGGAAAGTGCTGTCAGCTGCCCTCTTGCCAGCGATTCCGTTGGGACTGCTGATCCAAATTCCCCCTTCTGTGTCGCTCAGCACCCCGTAGATTGACTGGTTGGGAAGACCCTGCTTCACCGTAAATTGCCGCGTGGTCTTCGTATCGGGCTCATATCGGATCAGTCCATGCTCAAAAGTGCCGATCCAGAGCCGACCTTCCGGGTCCTCATCCATGGAAAATACTTCTGCGTAGTCCAGGATCTGCTCTAGGATAAACTCCTTTTTTCTGTGAAGCTGAAACAACCCAAAGCCGGTGCCTATCCAAATGCGATGCGCATGATCCTTGAGGATGACCCTCACATTGTCGGAATCGAATGCCGAAGTGTTGATGGGAATTCTTTGCGGAACTTTGCCCGTCTGCAAATCCATATACCAGAGCCCTTGCCCAAATGTGCCGACCCAAACTGTGTCTTCCTCTGCCAGCAGGGCATACACGCTTTGCAGTTGTTCTTCATCCGCCCCCTTTGCCAGGGGTAAAAATGGATGGGCTTTGAATGCTTTGGTCTGGAGATCAAACGAGTACAGCCCTTTTTGGAAAGTGCCTACCCAGAGGGTGTGGTCGGTATCGATGGCCAGGGCCTTGATGTTGTTGCTCTGCGAAGTAAAAACTTCTTCAAATTGAAAAGCCTGAAATTCTCCGGAACGACGATCCCAACAATTGAGGCCCCCTCCCTCAGTTCCGATCCAAACGTTGCCGAGGTGATCTTCTTCAAAAGAACTGACAACATTGTAACTGAGGCTATTGGCGGAGGTTTCGTGCTCGAAATGCGGGAATAAGTTATAGCCTTTGCTCAATACATTGACTCCTCCGTAGTAGGTTCCGATCCAAAGAGTTTCTGATTCGTCGAGAAAGAGACACTTGAGGGCATTGTTACTGAGGCTAGTAGGCACAAAGTCTTCGTGTTGAAACGTGGTGGAGTGGCCAGACTTTTCATCATAAAAAGTAAGTCCGCCATACGCTGCGACCCACATACCACCATCTTTGCGAAAGCAGATATCGCGGATTTCATGGCGCGCCAATCGCTGCTTGAGCATCGCGGTAGGTGCATCGTCGGGGAGGAGGGTGCCTTGGGAAGAAACCCTGAGCAGCCCATGCTTCCGGGTGCCGAGCCATAATTTACCTGAGGGATCTTCCTGAATGGCTTGAATCCAATAGGGTTCGTGGCCGTTATGGTTTTCGCCTAATTGACAACGCGTGATCTTGATGCCACCGGGCGTGAGCGTGGCGCGGTCGAGTCCGGTAGCTGTTCCGATCCAGATGACCCCCGATCGGCTCGTGAATAAGGTATTGACCAGCTTATGATGAAGGCCGTCCTGCTCCCCGAACATCATGGGCGCTGTGCTGCTTTGCGGATCATATATCAGAATACCGCGTGAAGTGGCAAGCCAAAGCCTCCCGGTAGCATCATCGGTCATATCCCTGACATAGAGATCTTCCTCCATGAACCCGGGTAGGTCCATCCGCTCAAATTGATCTTTGATAGGGCAGTATCTGCTCAGCCCTTTTCTGGTCCCTATCCACAGATTTCCACGCTTATCGCAATACAGGGACCGAATGCTGCTCTCGGGCAAGGAGGTAGAATCTTCTGGGTGATGCAGGTAGGTGACAAATTCGACTCCGTCGTATTTTACCAATCCGTTTTTCGTAGCAAACCACATGAAGCCTCCGGGACCCTTCATGATGTCAAACACCGATACGTCTGGCATGCCCTGATTGAGCGACAGATGCCTGAAAATTTGCTTGTCCTGCTGCCCCCAGATGGTTGGGCAACTCAGCAGAATCCCCACAATAAAGCCAAACGTCCTCATTCAGCAGATAAATTACGTGAGTAGTAGTTTATCTAAGTTCAGGATTTCTTGTGTGGATCCCCAATATGAGCGAAGATTATTTGGTCAAGTGGCCAGGAATTCAGAGCACCGTTCCTGTTGGCTTGGGCTTTCTTGCTAATCTGAGCCGATGTTCTCTGAGCCGAATTGCTGTACAGAAATCCCACTTTGAAAGATCAGGAAGCTGCCCTTGAAATTTTGTGATCTTACTTCCACAGTGCCTCTGCCTATGGGATCCGGCCGAAACGAAATGGCAGCGCGGCCATTGGCCATATCGATACTCAGGCTGCCAGTGGGAGTGCCCAAGCTGTGGCTGAGGAGACCGGAGCCACTGTGGCCAAAAAAGACCCTGTCTTCGAAATCTAAGCAACGGCGGCCAGCTTCATCTTCCATGATGGCTTCTACCAAATAGCTACCGTCAGCCTGTAGCTGCGCATACAGTTGGATATGGTGAGGCTTGCCGGGAAGTTGGTTCTCATATTGAATGACGAGACTGTCAGTACAAATGATCTTGCCTGCTTCATTCTTTCCGACTGCAACAAAGAGATTACTGCCTTTGGCCATGGTCGCCTGCCAATGATAACCGGATGCGGGAAAATCCTCGATGTTGCGCTTCTTTTCCCCCAGACTCACATTTTCCAGAAACAGCTCCAGCACAGGCGCATTGCTGAATACATTGATCTCATGCTGCTTGTCGGCAGGGCCTGCGCGCAGGGTCCAAGAATGAGATTCGATGTAGGCAAAGGGGACTTCGCTCCAGTAACTCTTAAAGACATAATAGGCGTCTTTGGGATTGCCTCCCCGGTCAAACAGTCCCTTTTGATTGATATAAGGAATGTCGTTTTCGGGACGCAGCGGCGTGGCAAAGTCCTTGATGGACCACTGCGCATTCCCTGCAAACCAAGGCTGTCGCTCTGTGATGTGGAGGTACCAATCAAAGAGATCAACTATATAACTTTCGCTCCAATCGCCGCTCTTGGCGATGTTCTGGATGTTGACCTGATTGGACACCTCCGCCCATTGGTCTTCCCTCAAGATGCCTTCTCCGGTGATGGGATGCCCTGTGTGCCGTCCCACATGGCTGGAACCGCCGTACTCCATGTGAAGAAATCGGGGATATTCTTCGCGCTGATCCTTGAGGGTTTTTTCGTAGTTCGTGTACACCCCAGCGTACCAGCCCGACCAGATGGAGGGAGAAAAGACATCGACGAGATGTGCCCCATCATAGTATTTTCTGATGGCGGTGAGCCGATGTGGGTCCCACTGGTGAGAGAGGGTGTGAAGCTGACTCAGAAAGACGTTGATGGCCTCAGAATCTCCTCCGCCAGGAAAATCTGGCTCCCAATCTACCTCATTGCCCATAGACCAGATGATGATGCTCGGGTGATGATAATTCTGACGAATCTGCTGTTCAAGTAGTGAAATGACGGTTGCTTGCCAAGTACTGTCACCCAACCCTGCTCGACACCACGGCAATTCATCCCACACCAATAGGCCCAATTCGTCGCAGGCTTTGTACACTTCAGGATCTTGGGGGTAGTGCGCCAGGCGAACGAAATTTGCCCCCATTTCCTTGATCATCTCCATGTCTTTGCGGTGCTGCTCATTGGGCATGGCGGCTCCGTAGCCAGCGTGGTCCTCATGGCGGTGGGTGCCGCGGAGCAGAAGGCGCTCCCCATTCAAGTAAAATGGTCCATAGGGCTCAAAACTGAACCAGCGGTAGCCGATGCGATGTTGTGTTTCGTCGATCAAGTCATTTCCTTGCCACAATTGGGTGACCACAGTGTAGAGGTGGGGCTGCGCGGGCGACCACAGGAGGGGATTTTTCAGCGTGGGGAGAGAAAAGACAAAAGGCTCTGCAGTAGTTTGGGAAGTCCAGGTGGCTTCTTTGCTTAGCACAGGCAGATCACTGCCCGGTGGCAGGAGTTGTGCGCGGATTTTGTAAGTGGCGGCTGTTGGTTGATGGATACGAAGTCGAATCTGTGTCTCTGCTTTTGTCTTCTCTACCCCGGAAGGTTCGATGAAGACCTCCGTGAGATGGGTCTTGGGGTAGCTCTCCAACCACAAGTCGCGGGTAATTCCCCCAAAAATGAAAAAGTCAGATTTATGGGAAGGAATCACATGAATATCATGGCTGTTGTCCACCCGAATGGCGACCACATTGGGTTGGTTCGCCAGCAGGAAATTGCTGATGTCCACGCGAAAGCCTACGTAGCCGCCCACATGATGTCCGGCCTTTTGGCCATTGACAAAGACTGTCGTGATGAGATTTGACCCTTCAAAGTAAAGCAGGTGACGCTTGGATAGGTCGGTCTCCACTTCGATAGATTTGACGTACCAGCTCACGTCCCGACGATAGCCCGGCACAAGATCTGTGGCATCGGTGCTATTCCAGGAATGTGGCAAAGAGAGTGATTGCCACTGAGGACTTGTTGCGTTGGGAAGCAGGTCGGGGCTCAGCACCTGCGATTCGATATATTCCCAATCCTCGTTCAAGTTGATGCTTGTTCTCATCGACGAAGGAGAAACTTCTGCCTCTACAGTGGTGTAGCCGGCAGCCATGATGAGAAAACACACAAGCAGGAGTGCAGATAGGGCAGGTGCGCGCATAAGTATGGTAACTAAAAAACGGGGTAGAAAAAACGGGGTAGAAAATGCAAAAAATAGATTCTGGCGATCATCAAACACCTGCTTCATGTCACAGGAATAAAATAAAAGGGGAGGCCACATCCACCCATCGGGAAGGGAATCTCTTCCTCGACCCTGAGCATGGAACATGCCTCCCCTACCTACTTACTAAAGCTTCATCCTATTTGCGAACTACAACCTTTTGAATCAAACTTCCTTCGGGCATGCTGAGACGAAGGAAATACATCCCCTCGGTCAGCTCCCTCGTGTCGAGAGCGATCCGTTGCACACCTACCATGGAACCATTGGCGAGTACCTTCACGGTACGGCCTTGGAGGTCCATCATGCTAACGACTACATTCGTATTCTGGCGGAGCTGGAATTGAATTTCGGCTCCATCCACCACTGGATTGGGCACCACCTTGAAGTCGATCATGGCCGCTTCTGCTTCGGAAATATCCAGTGCCAGCAGTTCGCTACATCCGCTGATATTGCCGATGGCTCCGCTAATGTCAGAGGCTGTGGCGGAAACGGTGCTGGGATCATAGCAAATGTTGAATTGACTGAAATCGAAGAGATACCCGTTGTCGAATGAGGTACCGGCGAGCGAAATGTCTTCCACAACGAAGTCAAACATGTCGTCTGCGTTCGGATTGTTGTACAGGTCGATCACATACTGGGTGATATTCTGCGGCACATTGGGGAAGGTGATCACCTCTTCGAAGAAAGCATCAGTTGTATCTGCGCCTAGCACTTGCTTGACGAGTCTGGAAAGCACGTCCGGGCGGCTCACGGAGTCATGCAAGGCCCATGCATCAATCACATCCTGGGTCCAGAAGACATTGTTGCCAGTCATGGTGATATTGGTCGCGGCATATACCGTGTCCATGGTGAAGACCTTGTGCGCCTCGTTGTCGGGCTGGTTTTGCTCATCGGTATAGATGGGAGAGGTTCCAAGCATGAGGGGATTCATGAGGATGTTGTTGGTGAATTTCACCGTGTTCACCCTGCCAAACTGGAAGCACCCATGACGGCCTGCAACGTTGAAGATGGTGTTGTGATCAAATTCGAGGTAATTGTGTGGTAGCACAGCTCCCTGGCTCCGAAACACGCGGTCAATGAGGTTATACACTGTGTTGTTGGTAAACACCAGGGTGTCGATGGCAAAGTTTCTGGCGTCAATGGCCCGGCCATTCCCTTGGAGGATTCTTCGGTTTCCGCCATTGCGCATGACACAGCGATTGATAAAGATTTTGACGCCGTCGGCCCGTACGTGAATGAAGCCCCCACGCTCTTTCTCCAAAATACAATCTTCCATTCTCACGGTGGAACCTTCGCCATTGATCCTGAGGCGAGCGAAATCATGTTCTTGTCCTCCGGCGCGCTCTCCAATAATGAGCCACACATTTTTGACAGTTAGGTCTCCGCCTGCATAAATAAGGTCTGGATAGCCCCCGCTCGCGTTAGGGATGCGGGTGATCACCGGTTTGACATCAGTGTTGTTGAGGTCAGCTGCTTGAAATTGTAGTGCCCACGTGGGCGTGTTCACGAGTCGGCCTGAAGTGGCATAAGCACCGCCGTTGTCGAGTACATAGATGGTGTTGTTGTCCACCCGCTCTCCTGTCGCGGTGGTGTCACCCATCACAATAGGGAAGAGGTCCGTGAGGGCCAGTGGATCTGAAGGAACTGGCACGAGACGCTGTGCCTGGAGATCTGCCTGCGTCCATACGAGGGTGAAAACGAAGGCGAGAATGGAAAGTGTAGCATTTTTCATTTTGAGTTGATTTTGGTTTTGGAACAGTAGTTCAGAAAGGTGATTCAGGATATGTCAGACTGTGGTAGGAGAAAATTCTACCAAGGCCCATCCTGATTGTGAAAGATTAAAAATTATACTGCGCACCGATGGTGCCTGTGAAGCCATAGCTTTGAATGTTATTCAGGAAGGAGATGTCCCGGATAAAGGTGATGTCTCTCTGGTTGGAAATGTTGTTGAGGTTGAGAAACAAGTTGAGGTGCTTTCCGACCCCTTGCTTCACCGATGCATCCCAGCGCCAAAACTGCCGAGTATAACGGTCAAAGTCTTTGTTGAGTGAATAGGTCGTGGCTTGTGCTCCTTGATAAATACCCGAAACCCGTGCAGAGAAGCGGTTGACCTCGTAGCCCAGCGACAAATGCAGAATGTGGGGAGGCTGGCTGGGAATGCTCACTGTGCGGGTGTTGGTCGTAAATATTGTCTCTACGATCGGCGGAAAAGGCCGTACGAGCCGGGTCTCTGAAGTAAGAAAAAAGACCTCTGTTTCGGAGAACAGGCGGGTGTAATTCACGTTGAGCACAAATCGATTGAAAGGCTCAGGCAAGAAGGCGAAGTAGGTCTGAAGATCCACTTCAAATCCCCACACCCGGGATTGATTCAAATTCACGTACGTTTGAATCTG
This sequence comes from Bacteroidota bacterium, assembly GCA_036835375.1. GTDB lineage: Bacteria > Bacteroidota > Bacteroidia > J057 > J057 > JANQTF01. The sequence goes on along the minus strand of DAITMB010000052.1, from coordinate 14,023 downwards.
ATACCCATCATATCCTGGCCAGCCAAAGACATTGGCCACCGAATCATTCACCAACTGATTGGTCACCGGAATAAATATATTGTCAATATCCTTGATGAACGCACCGATGGTGAACAACCCAATCAACTTGTCATAGGCTGACACCTGCACATCATAGTTTCGGGACAGGGCGTATGTCAGGGAAGGATTTCCTGCCCGGATAATCTGTGCATTTTGATCGATCTGAAATCTTGGAGTGATGAATTGATAGTCCGGGCGGGCCATGGTATGAGCGTAGGATGCACGAATGTCGAGCCAGGGCAGGGGCTGTACCTTCACGTGGAGATGAGGGAGAAACAAGCCATAGGTCTGGGTGGTAGTCGTGTCTCGGTAAAATCCGTTCACGCCATAGCGACCACTCACGGTGGAAAGGCCTGCCTGATAACTGTTGTCTGAATATTCGTAGCGAAATCCGGGAATCACGGTCAGCAAGTTTCCGACCTTGAATTTGATCATCCCATACCCTGCCCCGATGGTCTCCAGCACTGAGTATCGATCTAGCAAAATCGTGCGATCTTCATTCAAGATAGGTGCCTGTGCTTGATACCAGTCTCTGACCAGATCTTCATTGAGCCTGGAATTCA
>DAITMB010000052.1:2437-13300 GCA_036835375.1 Bacteroidota bacterium | reverse complement strand
TAGAACTCATAAGGGGTTTGCCCCAACGACTGCGAGCTGGAGAGACTCCAATCGAGTGTCGCTGGACCCAGCTCGTGCTCGCCAAAAAGGGACATGCTATACAGCGAGAGGCTGGTTTCCAGATCTCTCCCAGCATACTCGATTTCCTGGTTCGAGGGATTATACTGCTCAATACTCTGGAACTGATCGCGGTCGGTCCGGCTATACACCCCAAAAAAGGAGAACTTGTGGCGTTCGGTAGGGGCATAATCCAAGGCTAAGCTGCCGTTGTATCGCCTTCGGATCTCGGACCGATCCTCTGTTTGAAGCGATCCACCCAGAATTTCTGTGTTTCCTAGCGAATCAGTTCTGCCCTGGCGCCAGTTATACGTGATAAAATCCCCACTTCTGTTGAATCGCTCGGCACTCCCCTGCGCGATCACGCCCACCTTGTTATTCAGAATTCTTCTGCTAGTCTGCACCACAGCCTTGTAATCACCCAACTGCCTCTCCAGATCATTGTAACCGCCGAGGCCCTTGATCATGAGCTTGGGAGTTTCGGGCGCTTTTCGAATTCTGAGGTTCACCGTGCCGCCTATCGCCTCGGCATCCATGTCTGGAAGGGGAGATTTAAATACCTCTATGCCGTCGAGAAGCTCTGGCGCGATAAGAGAAAGATCGACAGATCGGTCGGTAGCAGAATTGGAGGGCAAGCGCACACCATTGATCGTGATCGCACTAAACTTAGGTGCCAAGCCTCGGATGACGACCTTTTGACCTTCGCCTCCGCTCCTGTTGAGTGACACACCCGGCAATCGGCCAATGGCTTCAGCCGCATTCACATCAGGAAGCTCCTGAATGCGGTCCGACGAGACAATATTGGCAATTCGGTCGTCATTGAGCTGCTGGTTGATGGCCTGTGTTTGCCCGCGTTTCTGCGCCGAAATCACCACTTCTTCCCCCAACACGCCCACGCCCTCCATGACAACTTCGAGGAAAGTCTCTTCTCCCTCTTTGACAAAAACTTCCAATCGCTGGCTTTCATAACCAAGATAATTCACCACCAGGATATGAGCACCCTCGGGAACATTCCCCATTCTAAAATCGCCATACACATCGGTGATGGCACCAATGGAGGAGATGTCTTCTACATAAACCGTAGCGCCGATGAGGCGCTCTGTGCTGTCGGAGACTGACCCCCTGATACTGCCTTGCTGTGCCATCAGAGGAAGGGAAGCCAGACAACAGGCCAAGAACATGAATCGTGTGAACAGAAGAAAAAACTTCATATCTCGAGTAGTAGTTAGGGAAACATATTGGACTGTCAGATCGCTTGACATGCTCTGCACATGAATGGATCCGCCGGAAACGATGCCCTTGTAGTAGATAAAGGGAAATTGGATGTATTTAAGATAAAAAAAATCTCTAAGGGGGTGGAAAATCGTATTCTATCCATGTAAAAGCCTGAAAATCAGCTCGGTCAGTCGAGATGATTCTCAGGCTTAGTTCAAAGACTTTTTTCTAGGAGCGCTTCGCAAACTGCGCGCACGCAGTGATAGGTCTTATTCAATCATGGACAAGATCTCGCATCCCGCGAGCAAAAACGCTCCAGTACCATACACCTGCCAATCGTCTTCCTTGATTGACTCAGGGGTGTATCCTACTTGCTGCACATAGCCAAGCCGCCCCGCATCATTCACATTGTTTACCAAGCCTTTCCAAGCCTTTTCTACAACCGGCAGATACTCCTTTCGGGACAGCAACCCGTGGTTGATCCCCCAGGCAAATGCATAGCAGAAAAAGGCAGAACCACTCGACTCCCCAACCGGATACTCCTCTGCGTCGAGCAAGCTAGAGCGCCACAGTCCGTCTTTGCCTTGGATCGCGGCGATCTTTTTTGCCATGCAAGCATATTGATCTTCAAATCGCGCCCGGCTCGGATAATCTTCGGGCATGTGCTCCAGCACCCGCACCAAGCCACCCATCACCCAGCCGTTGCCCCGCGACCAGAAGACCTTCTGCCCATTGGCCGTTGTTAGATCAAAAATCCGGTCATCCCGATAAAACAGGCATTCGGTCGAATCATAGAGATAATCCGAAGTGATCCACCAATGCTTGTCGAGATAGTCCAGGTACTTCCTCTCGCCCGTGGCCGCATACACCCGCGCAAAAGCAGGCGGCGCCATGTAGAGCGCATCACACCAAGTCCACCATTCAAATTTGTAGGGATTGCCTTCAAATCTCACATCGGCAGGGGACTTTCTGTCCACGTGCATGTCCATCACCCATTGCACAGGCCCGAGCATCTGAGGATCTTTGTAGTGCAGATACATGTCCGCAAATACCTGAGCGATGGTGAGTCGGTCCGCGTGATACACATCGTTGAGGGTTTTCCAGTGCGAGCGCTGGCCCAGCGCCAGCAGCTCATTGGCATACCTGCTCTCTTCGGTTTTTTCATACAAGGCCCACAAGCCGGTATAGAAGGCCCCATCGAGCCAGTCGAGTGGGGAGCGCTGAGGATACGGGTGCTCCAATTGCCAGCGCGCCGTGCGGTGCATCACTTCGAGAATAGGCGCAGCCTGTAAGGTACTGCCTTGGGCCATCGCATGGCTGGAAAAAAAACTAGCCTGGCAGGCCGCCAAGGCCATCACGAGAAGGAATTGTTTCATCGCTTGTAGTTGGTTTTGGATCTGTAGATGGACATCAAAAAGTAGGCTGACATCGGAACCTGCCTTCTTTATCTAAGCGAAATGGGCGTACTAGGGGCAACAGGACCCACCCGCCATGCTCCGCGTATCTTAGAAGACAGCCTCCAAGTTGTGAATTTGCCATCGAAAATGCAATCGATTGCATTCTGGTGGAAGGTTGGTTGGGGAGCGGAGGGGGGCTTGGCCTCGGGTATGAAGATTCTTACTCAGTCTATCTAGTGGAACGATGCTGGTGTATAGCACATTTTATGATTGAAGGAAAAGGATGAGGAGTATTAGGCATTACCGCATGACAATTCTATCGTGAGCCTCAACCAGGACCGTTAAACAAATTCCCTGATTTTCGTCAATCTCCGACCGCCAGCGAATTTTGCTTTAACACTCAACCCGTCGTCACCATGTGTTGAATGTTGAGGCTAGTTTACTTCAACACACCCAGAGTCCACAAAGCTGAGGATGTTGCAGGTGAATCTTCAAATTGACTCGCCATTGTCTGGGCTCCATCTTTGATGTTCGTGTCTCAAGCCCCGTTGGTGTTTTTCACCAGCGGGGCTTTTGTGATTAAGTATGTATGCAAGGTGGAGAGGAGGGGTTGGTAATCATAAAATAATAACAATGAGATAATTATACCCTATGACCTGCGAATATCGCTCTGAAGTTCATTGTCGTTTTGCGCTCCAATTTATACTGCCGTTCCTCTTTGGTAAAACTCTGGTAACATTGGCTAAGCAGCTTTGCACCCGATATGGGTGAAATCTTTCTCGTGGCTTCAAAGCATTTCGCAGATGGATTCGGAACCCCAACACTCAGTTTAGACTTTTTGAATCATTCCAAACTCAAGTTCATCAATCCAAGTTTCATGAAAAGAGTACTTTTACAGCTGTTTCTCTGCCTTTTAACCGCTACCACCGTCTTCGGACAGGTGACCAGCTCTGCCATTTCGGGCGAAGTTCGTAGCGCCGAAGGGGAGCAACTCAGCAGCGCGACGATCATGGTGATCCATGAACCCACGCAGACCTCCTATGGAGCTTTGACCCTCGAAGACGGTCGCTTCTACATCCCCAACGTCCGCCCCGGTGGTCCTTACACCATCCGCGCTACCTATGCGGGTTTTACCGGTATCGAAGAATCGGGCTACAATGTGGGTCTGGGCAACACGCTCCGCGTGAGCTTTAGCCTCGAGCCATCTGAACTCACGCTGAGCGAAGTGGAGATCACCAGCTCTCGCAGCGACCTCTTTACTCCTGACCGCAAGGGCACTGGTAACAACGTTGGCCAGGAAGCCCTCAACGCTCTGCCTACGATCAGCCGTAGCATCAGCGATTTTACCCGCCTCACACCTCAGAGCAACGGCGGTAGCTTTGGTGGTCGCGACGAGCGATTCAACAACTACTCCATCGACGGGAACATTTACAATAACAACTTCGGTCTCGGAAGAGGTCAGTTTGCAGGCTCTAACCCTGTGTCGCTTGACGCCATCGAGGAAGTGCAGGTGAACCTTGCTCCCTACGACGTTCGTCAAGGCGGTTTCTCGGGTGCCAGCGTGAACGCCATCACCCGCAGCGGCACGAACCAACTTCAAGCCTCTGTGTATAGCTACTACCGCGATGAGCGATTCCTCGGAACAAAAATCGGAGAACAAGACCTGAGTGCTTCCAGCGCCTCTACCCGCATTGTGGGTGGTCGCGTGGGTGGTGCCCTCATCAAAGATCGCCTCTTCTTCTTCGTAAGCGTGGAGCAGGAAACTGCTGACAACCCTGGTCCTCAAAAGGTGGCCACTCGTGACGGGCTTGCTCCGGATGGACTGCTTGTGTCTCGTGTACCAGCTAGACGGCTTGACTCTGTGCGTGAGCAAATGCTCGCTCTCTATGACTACGAAACAGGTCCTTACGAAGGCTACAACTTCGCTAACAATGCTTTGCGTCTCAACGCTCGCCTTGACTTTAACATCAACCAGAACCACAAGTTGATGGTGCGCTTCAATCGCTTCCAAGCTTTCCGCGACACAGAGGTCAACGGCAACAGCCTTCGCTACCATCCCTCTGCGCTTCGCTACTTCAATACCAATCGCACAGGTATTGAAGCCATGAACTTCCGCAATAGCCACTACTCGATCGACAACAACGTGACCTCTGTGGTGGCCGAGCTCAACTCGATCCTTACGCCCAAGATGTCAAACAACTTCCGCGTGGGATACACAGCGATCAACGACCCGATTCGCAGCGTGCCAGGTGGTCAAGATTTTCCTTTCATCGAGGTGATGGAGTTCGACGGTACCACACCGCTCTACTACATGACGTTGGGAAATGAGCTGTTTACGGTGGGGAACTTGCTGAGCAATCAAGTTTTCAACATCACGAACAACTTCAACTACTTTGCTGGTGCGCATTCTTTCACTGCCGGGGTCAACTTTGAGCTTCAGAACTTTCAGAACGCTTTCAACCCTACTGTGAATGGTGTGTATCGCTATAACTCTTATGACAACTTCGTGGCTTCTGTGATCGAAGGTGACGAATCTGTTCGCCCTGACCTCTTCTTGCAAGGCTATTCTTTCCTCGGACCTGGCGACTTGCCGACCGACAACACCCGCTTTGCACAACTAGGTGTTTATGTTCAGGACGACTGGCAAGCCACCAGCAACATCAACGTGAGCCTTGGTCTGCGTGTGGACATGCCTTTCTACCCGATTGATCTGCCTAACAACCCCAAGCTCGACGAGCTTAATCTCGAGTTTACCAACCCTCGCAACGACGCTACCGTTGTTCCCGACGTGTCAGTACTTCCTTCAGTCAATCCGCTCGTTCAGCCACGTGTGGGGATCAACTGGGACGTGTTTGGCGACAGAAAAACTCAAGTTCGCGCTGGCTCTGGCCTCTTCTCAGGTCGTATCCCCTTTGTATGGATCTCCAACCAAGTCAACGGCAACGGGGTGACCCGTGGTGGCTACGGACTCACACCCGACCAGTGGGGAGTTGACGGCAATCCAGAGTGGAGAGGATTTCAGGATGATGTGACTTTTTACCGTCCGGCACCTGAAGACCTTGAGGCTACTGTTTCGAACACCTACGCACTCACCGACACAGACTTTCGTCTTCCAATGGTGTGGCGCTCAAATCTCGCTGTGGACCAGCAACTTCCTGGCGGCTTTGTAGCCACAGTGGAAGGGATCTATTCCCGCGACCTCAATGGTCCACTTGCTGTGAACATCAACACCAACGAAGCACCTTCGCAGGTGAATATCGGCAACGGTGCAGTGAGCTACCCACGCTGGCCCGCAGGCCCTGCTGACTACTATACCAATCAGGATTTCCGCGACTTGATCCTGTTGACGAACATCAACGAAGGCTTCTACGCTTCGGTGACTTTCCAACTCCAGAAGACCTTCGGCAATGCCATTTCGGCAAGCGTGGCTTACACCCGCAGCGTGGCTCGTGACTATGGTCTGGAAGGTGGCTCGCAGGCAGCATCGCTGTGGCCTAACCAAGTGCAGGACGAAGATCGTAACGATCCCCAACTCGGTTTCTCCCGCTTTGACCAGCCACATCGTGTGGTGGGCTATCTGTCGGTCAACACCTCGGCCTTCAATCCTAAGAACACCACGACCTTCTCGCTCTTCTACGACGGTCGCACACCTGGTCGCTTTAGCTACGCTTACTCCGGCAACTGGGGTGATGGATCGCAGCGCATGATATTTGTGCCCGAAAACCAAGCCCAGTCGAACCTTGTGGACATTCCAGGCGGAGCTACAGCCGGTCAGCAGTGGACCGATCTCGACAACTACATCGAGCAAGATCCCTACCTCAGCACCATCCGTGGTCAGGTAGCTGAGCGCAACGGCGGTATTTTGCCTTTCCTCCACCGCTTCGACTTCCGCATGTTGCAGGACATCAACCTCTCCAACAACGATGCTCACAAGCTCCAACTGTCGCTTGACATTCTCAACATCGGTAACTTCATCAACTCCGAGTGGGGCGTGCTGAAAACTCCGTTCCAACGCAACCTCCTCAACTTCACCGGTACAGATGCTCAAGGCAACGCGCAGTTTGTCCTTAACACCATCCCTGGTACTTCCGAGTTCGCTACCGAATCTTTCCGCCCTGTGTTTGCTCTCTCGCAGACCTGGAGCGCTCAGATTGGTGTGCGTTACCTCTTCAACTAATTTACCGCATAGGGTCTCCCGACCCTTCTTTATCAAGGGCAGCCCTCTCCGGGGCTGCTCTTTTTTTATAGGCGAGCTTGAAAATGACGCTGCTGGTGGATGCGCGGTCACAGAGCGAAGTACACTCCCTTTGCCCGACCGCCATCAGGTGAGACACGCGGCGGAGAACATCGCATTTTTCACCATTCCGGAGAGTAGAAGATTCGAGGAAGAATAGGTACGTTTAGAGCGGGTTGGAACAGAGACGAGGGGGGAAAGCGCTCGACGCAGGAAAGCACCGTATCAATGGTTTCTTCCATCTGCACGGCAACAAATTGCAACACGGAAATTACGTCAATCCAAACGAAATGAAGACTTTAGTAGTAGGTGCAAGCGGTGCGACAGGGAAGCTTTTGGTAAATCAATTGATCGCATCTGGACAAAGAGCCACAGTTATTGTTCGTCCAAATAGTAGTTATCCCGACGAATGGAATGACCAGAAGCTGGTAACTGTGATCAAGGAGAACATCACTGAAATTTCTTTGGATAAATTGGCTGACATTGTAGCAGACTGCCACTCAGTAGCTTCATGCCTAGGACATAATATGACCTTGAAAGGCCTGTTTGGAATGCCGAGAAGACTTGTTGCAGACAGCGTCAGCTTGCTATGCGAAGCAATCATTCACAGTGCATCTGATCAAACGGTCAAGTTTGTCTTGATGAATACTGCTGGAAATAGCAATCGAGATTTAAATGAACCCGCTCCACTGGCCCGGAAAATCGTGATAGGATTGGTCAGATGGTTGATTCCGCCACACGCAGACAATGAAAAAGCATCGGACCATTTGCGACTCAACATCGGACCAAATCATCCATCAATCGAGTGGGTGGTCGTCCGTCCAGACAATTTGATCGATGATGAAGAGGTAACAGAATATTCATTGCACAAGTCCCCGACCAGAGACCCGATATTCAACCCTGGCAAGACCAGTCGCATCAACGTCGGGCACTTGATGGCAAGGCTCATCTTAGACAACGAATTGTGGCAAATGTGGAAAGGACAAATGCCGGTGATATACAATGTTGCGGCGCAAGCGAAAGTCAAGATATCCCCCATGGCAAGTCAGGCTGGTCGCTGAGCATTTCGTCAAGCTTAATGACATTGTCAAAGCGCGATCGCTGCTGGCAGTTGACCGCCCTACAGTTACGAGAAATACTCAGGAAATGATTGTTGCAGGCGCTAAAACGCTTTGTACTTCCTATCATGAACCAAATGACTTTTGAAAGAGAAAACCCAGCGACCTGCTGACGCATTTGGAAGCTGAGCAGAAAAAATCGCCTTCTGCTTCTCCTCCCTGGATACCCTCATCACCGCCCAAGCGGATCAAATCCCGCATGTATTGGTGCACAAGAAGGGCTTGTCTTCGGTAATCAAGTTGAATGCTGAAAAGCTTGGAAAAACGAATACCGAGAGAAACAAAAAAACCCTGCTGAACGCGCGAAAGCGCATCAGGGATTATGGGAGTACATCCTGACAAAAGTCACCCATTCTCCTGCGTCTCCTTCTCTTGGGCGAAGGTCGCCTCACCTACCTTGCGATCCCAATATTCGCAACTCGTGAACGAATCTTCCCATCGCTCTCCTAGCTCCTGCTACCATTGCGGCGATCCAGTCGCCAGCCAGCACATTCGCCTCGAAGAGAAAACCTTCTGCTGCGAAGGATGCAAAACGGTGTACCAACTCTTGGCCGAAAATGGGATGTGTACCTATTATGACCTAGAAACGCACCCTGGCATCCCCCTTCGCATCACAGGGTGCAGCGAAGAATATGCCTGGCTGGACCAGCCAGAGATTCGGCTTCGACTCCTCGATTTCCGGGACGAATCACAAGAACGCGTACGATTTTTCCTGCCCCAAATCCACTGCTCCTCCTGCATTTGGTTATTAGAAAATCTGTATCGTTTGCGAGCGGGCGTACATCAATCACGAGTAGATTTTCTCAAGAAGGAAATCAGCCTCAGTTACGATCCTGCCCAGACCTCTCTCCGAGAGCTCGCGCAACTCCTGGCGACCTTGGGTTACGCTCCTGAGATTCGCTTGAGCGATGCGAACAAACCGCGAAAAAAGCGCAACAACAGAGGCTTTTACCTCCAACTGGGGATTGCGGGCTTTGCTTATGGCAACATCATGCTCATGAGCTTTCCGGAATATCTGGGAATGGACGTGGGACTAGACGGCCAATTTGTGCGATTCTTTGGCCTCATCAACTTGGTCCTAGCATTGCCTGTGCTTCTCTACAGTGCGACAGGTTTCTACCGCTCAGCATACTTCGGACTGAAAGAAGGCCACCTCAACATTGATGTTCCCATTTCGATCGGGATTCTGGTCTTGTTTGGGCGCAGTGCCTGGGAAATTCTCAGCCATACCGGACCGGGATACATGGACTCCCTGGCGGGTCTGGTTTTCTTTCTCTTAGCCGGAAGATGGTTTCAAAACAAAACCTACGACTCCCTTTCTTTTGATCGGGACTTCACCGCGTATTTTCCGCTCGTCGCCACGCGAATCACCCCCCAAGGCGAGGAGAGTTGCGTCGTAACAAGCCTTTCGCCGGGAGACCGCATACTGGTGCGGCACCAGGAATTGATCCCAGCAGACAGCATCTTGCGCAGCACCGAGGCACACATCGATTATTCCTTTGTCACAGGCGAATCCGATCCGATTCGCAAGCAGCAAGGCGACACCCTTTATGCAGGTGGTCGTCAAATGGGAGATTCGATTGAGCTTTCGCTCATCAAAGAAGTGTCGCAGAGCTACCTCACGCAGCTCTGGAATGACGAGGCCTTTCTCAAAAACGACGAAAGCCGCCTCCGCACGTTCACCGACGGCACTGCCAAATACTTCACCGCCATGATCTTGCTGGTGGGACTGGTGGCGGGCGGTTACTGGTGGTGGGCCGCGGGGTTGGGAATGGCCGTGAACGTATTCACAGCTGTGCTCATCATCGCCTGCCCTTGCGCATTGGCGCTCTCCATTCCGGTGACCTTGGGCAACGCCATGCGAATCCTGGGCCACCAGCGAATGTACCTCAAAAACACGCGGGTGCTGGAGCGCCTGGCCGAAATCAGTAAAATTGTATGGGACAAGACAGGCACCATGACCCAGAAAGGTGGCTCCAAAGACTTGGAGGTTCTCCTGTCACCCTCTCAGGAGGAGCAGGGCTACATCGCTCGCGCTGCTGCCCAGTCCACCCACCCGATGAGTCGGGCCTTGAGCTTAGCATGGAAAGCATCGGAGGCAGTCGCTTATGGCTGGAAAGAATACCCAGGCCAGGGCGGGCACGCAGAAGTCGCTGGGCACAGCATCGTGATCGGTAAGGCAGACTTCGTCGCATCCACGCTTTCTACCCAGACACGCGAATTCGGCGATCAACGTGAATCGGGAACATGGCTGGCAGTAGATGACCGCTTGGTGGGCATTGTGCGCCTCAAGCAAGCCTATCGTACAGGTCTCCCTTCGCTCGTTCGGCGATTAGGCACCCGATATGCCCAAGCCATTCTTTCTGGCGACCGCGCCGACGAGGCGCAGCGACTTCAGGCTTTTTTTCCGAAAGGAACTGACATGCGCTTTGAGCAAACCCCTCAACACAAGCTCGCTTTCATTCGCGCGGAACAAGAAAAAGGAGAAAAAGTCATGATGATCGGCGATGGGCTCAACGATGCGGGGGCTTTTCGGCAAAGTGATGTCGGAATCGCTGTCGCGGAAGATATTCACACCTTTTCGCCAGCCTGCGACCTCATCCTCGACGCTGAATCCGTATCGCATGTAGATCGCCTGCTGGATTTCTCTCGCGGAAGCATGCGCTGGGTCAAGCGGGGACTCGTCTTGTCACTCGCTTACAATCTCGTGGGCCTTAGCTTCGCCGTCCAGGGCTGGCTCTCGCCCCTCATTGCAGCCATTTTGATGCCCATTTCTTCCATCACGGTGGTGCTCGTAGGAATCGGGGCAACATGGTGGCTCAAATGGCGCATTTTTGACCAA
>DAITMB010000052.1:0-2337 GCA_036835375.1 Bacteroidota bacterium | reverse complement strand
CTTTCGCAGCAAGACGGAAAAAAAATCCTCATTGATTTTTACACCGATTGGTGTGGATGGTGCAAAAAGCTTGATGCGGATACCTACAGCAAAGCCCCCGTCGTGAGCTACATCAATGCTAATTATCACGCGGTGAAATTCAACGCCGAGCAGCGAGGCGCCCTCACCTTGGGCGGCAAGACCTACAGCTTCCTTCAGCAAGGCGCACGCGGCGTACATGAGTTTGCTGCCGTAATGATGAGTGGCCGACCCTCCTACCCCAGCACGACCATCCTGGCCCCTACGCTCCAACCCATCACCACCGTGCCCGGCTACCACGGCCCAGAGGAAATGCTCCTCATACTGAGCTTCTTAGGAGAAGATCACTACCTCAGCACTTCTTGGGAAGAGTACCAACGAACGAATTCTCGTTGATTGTCGGGAGGCATTAGTGCAGGTGCTGAATTCAATTTTAAATGTCTTACCTGCACTTGAAACCAAGCAGTCTCTCACCTTGCGCTGCTCCTGATCGGGAGGGCTCCTGAGGCTTGTAAGAATTTCTGGCGCCTTTTCCGGCGTCAATCCCTGCAAGAGGTGCAGCCTCCATTTCTTGTGCGTATCTTCGTCGTGACCATTTTGTCACTTCTCTCGGCGAAAATTTGCCATTGTGGCAATGGCACACATTGTGATCAGTTAAGGATGGCACCCTATCTGATGCATCTCCATCGAGAAGATAACCAGCTTACATGAACGAAGAAATCAACCAACACACAACAGAAGTGGAGTCCACAGTAGAAACACCGCTCCACGAAGGATCTCTACCCGAGCAATCCGATGCCGCAACGGCCCCTTCATCAGCAGAAACAGCCGAAAGCTCCGACACGCAAGAAGCCAAGGTGCCTCAAAACATGGAGGAAGCGATGCTCATTCTACAGGAAGTCGCCGGCCGTGTGAAGGCGCTCTCTACGGAACTAGAAGCGGAAAAAGGACTGCGTCTGCGCTTGCAAGCGGATTTTGAGAACTTCCGTAAGCGTAAGACTAAAGAGTCTTCGGACGCCATACGATTCGCCAACCAAGACCTTATGCTACAACTTTTGCCCGTGCTCGACAACTTCGATCGCACGCTCGAAGCCATCGACAAGACTGACAATCTGGCAGCCGTGAAAGATGGTATCTTGGTGGTGGACAAAAGCATGAAACACACCTTACAAAAAATTGGATTGGAACCCATCCACGCTTTGGGTAAAGCACTGGACCCAGAGGTACATGAGGTCATCACCACTGTTCCGGTGGAAGACCCAGCGCAAGAAGGAACTGTGATTGATGAGATCGAAAAAGGCTACAAACTTAAAGACCGGGTGATCCGGGTAGCGAAAGTGATCATCGGAGAACCCCAATCCTAACTAAACATAAGCCCCAACAGACTGCTCATGGCAAAAAGAGATTATTACGAAGTGCTGGGAGTGGATCGCTCGGCCAGCAAAGACGATCTAAAGAAGGCTTATCGAAAAATGGCCGTCCAGTATCACCCGGACAAAAATCCGGGAAATGAAGAAGCCGAAAAAAAATTCAAAGAAGCGGCAGAGGCCTACGAGGTGCTCAATGACGATGAAAAAAGAAAGCGCTATGACCAGTTTGGCCACGCAGGCCTGAGCGGTGCCGCGGGCGGCGCAGGTGGTTCAGCAGGGTTTGAAGATATTTTTTCCGATTTTTTCGGTTCTGACATTTTCGGTACGGGCCGAGGACGCGGGCGGGGTCCCAAGCGGGGCCAGCGTGGCGCCGATGTGCGGATTCGTCTCTCGCTCACCCTGGAGCAGGTGTACACGGGCGTAGAGAAAAAGGTGAAACTCAACCGATTTGTCACCTGCCAAGTCTGTACAGGAACCGGTGCCAAGGACGGAACCTCCTACAATACGTGCCCTACCTGTCAAGGCATGGGGGAAATTCGCCAAACAGCAGGCGGCGGATTTTTCCAGCAAATCGTGGTATCTACTTGCCCCACTTGCCAGGGTGAAGGCCGCGTGGTGTCCCAACCCTGCAACAATTGCGCTGGAAAAGGCCGGGTACAGGAAGAAGACACAGTTGACGTAGGAATCCGCGCCGGAGTAGCCCAAGGCATGTACATCAATGTCAGGGGCAAAGGACATGCTGGGTTGCGCGGCGGCGCCTCCGGCGACCTCATTGTGGAGATCGAGGAGAAGCCACACGAATCTTACGAGCGCGATGGCGACAACCTCATCCACGCGCTCTTCATTAGCTTCCCGGAAGCTACCCTCGGCGTGAAAGCCCAGGTGCCTACCATTGATGGGAAAAAAGTGGCCTTCCCCGTCAAGCCGGGCACCCAACCCGGGACGGTCG
>DAITMB010000051.1:29743-33322 GCA_036835375.1 Bacteroidota bacterium | reverse complement strand
AGCGCAGCTAAGGCAAGGCGCAAGCCCACGTCCTGCTTGTTGCGTGGATGGATGTCATTTGCTACTCCGATGTCAATGGTCACAGCTTGGGCGGTGTTGGGCAAAGAGAGCGTCATGCTCTGCGCTTCTCGGAGCTCTGCCCAATCGCTCTCTCCCGGCATAGGCATAGCAGCGGTGAAATTGGCTAGTTGCACCCACAAAAAAGGGAATTCGTAGCCCCAGATCCGTCGCCAATCTTCAATGAGCAAAGGGAAAAGCCGACGGTATTGATAGGCGCGACCGGCATTGGACTCGCCTTGGTACCAGATCACGCCGCCGATTCCAAAAGGAACTAACGGGTGGATCATACCATTGTAGAGCAGGGTAGGGGCATCATTGGGCCGAATAGCTGAAAGCTGGCCGCTGGCTTGCCTCGGTCCTGGGCGGTAAGCCCAAAAGCCGTCTAATGAAATGCTTTGTGAGGCGGTTCGAAACATCAAGGTGCCAAGGTCAGCGGAGAAGCCGCCGCCACCGCCCGTATCGTTTACGCGCACGGCGATCACGTTGCGGCCAGCTTTGAGCACAGCAGGAGGCACCTCATAGTTTCGTGGTGCATCATATCGCTGGGTTGCGCCGACTTGGACGCCGTTGATCCAGGTGATGTCTTCGTCGTCAATGGCACCGAGGGAGAGGGTTCCTCCAGCAGCGGCCTCTGCCGGGCTGAGCTGAAATTCCTTCCGGAACCAAACCACCCCGTCCACATTTATCAATCCCTTGCCTTCCCACAACCCCGGTAGCTCCAAGCTTTTCCAATTCGTGGTAGCATAATTTTCGCCAGACCAAATGCCTTCATTTTCACGCATGTCCGGGCCTTCGTCGGGAAACTGATCGTAAAATGCATTGAGTGCTGTCTGGGCAGCGGTCTCCGTGGCCAGGATTTGATCGCGTAAATTGGATGTAGAAAAATTTTTAAAATCAGGATCTTGCTTTATGCTTTCGGCACTGATCCAGGTTTCGACGATGGTGCCGCCCCAATTGCTACCGATGAGGCCGATGGCAATGCCCAATTCCTGCTGTAATTTTCTGGCCATGAAGTAGGCCACTGCAGAAAAAGAAGAGGCTACATCGGGCGTACAAGCTTTCCAAGAACTACCAGCCGCCAAGCGATCCACTGGTGCCAATTGAATGTTGTTAGCCACATTAAACATGCGAATCATGGGGTAATTCGCTGCAGCGACCTCGGCTTCGGCGTTTTGAACAGCGGAAAGCGGCCATTCCATGTTTGACTGACCGGAGCATATCCACACCTCGCCGATCCAGACGTCCTCTAGTTGGAGGATGCCGGATTTGCTGCTGATTATCACCTCGAAAGGACCTCCTGCTGCTTGGGCAGGAAGCCGCAGCTCCCATCGCCCAGCAACATCAGCCTTGGCACTTTTTTCTAACGCGCCGAGGCGAATCGAGACTTTTTCTTTTGGCTTGGTCCAACCCCAGAACACCATTTCGCGCTCGCGCTGCAACACCATGTGATCAGTGAAAATATCAGCCACTTGAAGTTGAGCACTGAGCGGCAGGCTGATCAGCATGGCCAAAAGGAACAGGGGGAAAAGGAGAAGTTGCTTCATAATTTCGGGGATGAGGCGTGAATAATACACGATATCGTTGAGAATGCCATCCTGTAATTTGGGCTACGAAAATCTGAAGCTTCTAGAAAGTTTGTCTATTTTTCACCCAAGATTTTGACACTGGGTCAACTCATGATGCCCTTGTTTTACAAGTCACTTCGACCTGACCTGAGCTTTGGATAGGGCATGGGATCTATTCATGTTTTCCATATCTCGCTTTTGCTGCTCATAATTTTCACTCATTTCATCATATCTCCTATTCACACATGAACCGAATCTCTTGGATGATCTTGGCGGCGGGATGCCTGCTTGGATCCTGCGAATCGTCAGGAACTTCTTCCACAACCAGCAATGATAGCGGGGCAATGGCAGAAGGCTGGATTGATCTCAACCAGCTGGATGCTTGGCGAAATTACAAGGCAGATACCCTGTCTGCTCAGTGGCGAGTGGAGGATGGAATATTTACACTGGCCGATACTGGTGGCGGAGACATTGTGAGTCGCGCTCAGTATGAGAATTTTGAGTTGGAAATTGACTGGAAAATCGCGCCTGGTGGAAACAGTGGTGTCATGTTTCATGTCGTCGAGGCTGATTCGATTGAGACGGTGTGGCACAGTGGGCCAGAAATGCAGATCATTGACGATACTGGATACAAGAGTGAACTAGATGACCGACAGCTTTCTGGCGCAAATTACGATATGCACGCTGTCCCCTCGCCTGTGGCGCGCGCGGTAGGGGAGTGGAATGAGTCCCGTCTGATCGTCGATCAAGGGCACGTAGAGCATTGGCTCAATGGACAGAAGGCAGTAGAATACGACCTTGGGAGCGCAGATTGGGAGGAGCGCCTCGCCAACAGCAAATTTATTCAATACCCTCTCTACGGTCGTGCAGGGAAGGGGCACCTTGCATTACAAGATCACGGCAGCCAGGTTTGGTTTCGCAAGATCCGGGTGAGGGAACTTGGAGGGGAATAAGCTACACGGGAAGGGGATGTCATGAAGTCAAGGACGACTTTGAGTAATCTTGTTTTGGGGAACACTGGCACAAATGATTCTCTGGGCAGGGACTTGTAATTCTAAGGAAAATTTCAGAAATTATAAGATCGCCTTTCACTTGCACATTCGCCAGCGAAGAAATCGGGTAAATTGTTCAGGATTCGGAAACTTTTCTTGAAAGGCGCCATCAACCCTAACCCAAGATCATGACAGTGAGAGGACTACTCGCTCAGAAGGGCAATGAGGTGTGGAGCATCGGGATGGAGTCCACGGTGTACACGGCCCTAAAGCAAATGAAAATCAAAAACGTCGGCGCGCTGGTCGTTGTTGACGAAAATCAAGTGATGAAAGGGATTTTTTCAGAAAGAGACGCCGTGAGAAAAGGAGTCCTCGAAGGAAAAGATGCTCGCGAAACCCTCGTCAGGGAGCTCATGACTGCGCCAGTGATTGCCGTAGGGCCCGAGCAGACGCTGGATGAGTGCATGGTTATCATGTCCAGCAAGCACATTCGTCACCTTCCAGTTCAAGAACAGGGAAAACTTGTCGGCGTCGTGACCATCCGTGATGTCGTGAACAACATTATCAAGCAGCAGAGCAATACCATCTTAGAGTTGGAAACCTACATTCGTGGCGGCGGTTATGGGTTGTTTAGCTGAGCCGATCAGCTTCAACTTCGGGTGATCAGTTATGTCATTGATCGCGTGTTTCGTAGCTTGCGACAAGTGAAAGCGAAAATAGGTCGTTAAATACGTGCTCTCTTTGGGTGTTGCTTATAGAGAGAAAGACACATTCAGTTGAAATAATCTCTCTCCAGAGCAAGTCCGGTTTCAGGTGATATTCTGGATGAGTTTCCGCGAAAAATGTGGTAAGAATTTTGTTTCGGCACTTTTCCCTATGTTTTTATCAGCTTAATTAGGGCGTTGCTATTCACAGCAACGCCCTCTTTGTATAAGCGTTCTTCGAATTGATTTCAACTTCGA
>DAITMB010000051.1:12836-29643 GCA_036835375.1 Bacteroidota bacterium | reverse complement strand
TTACCGCTGTGCCCGTTTTTTGCAGGATTCATTCGCAAGCATCCTGAATATCAAGACTTGGTGCTGCCGGGCTTTCAGTATTGAAAGGAATCCAACATGTTGGGACGCTTTGATTTAAACCTAACGTGTAGCCGACCCAATAGATAATTTTTCCCTGAAGTGCGCTTTTCATCTGGGTTCCGGTGTAGATGGCAACCTTGGATATCGGATGAACAAAACGGGATTTTTGGCGTTTAAAAGCTGTGTAAAGTAATGTAGCGCTAAAATTAGTTTGAATGCTTTAGTTCATTTAACAGGCAGATATTGCTTTATCAAACACATTCCAATCACAGCTCAAAAAAGCTTGCACGAATTCCTCCCGCTATGACACGAATGATTATTCATACGACACTTTGCGGAGAGGTAATCGTAAGTAAAACAGAAGAGTTGGTGAAGGCCAACTGAAATTTTTGTACATTCGACAGGTGAAAATCTACTCGCTTGTAAAAGCAACATGAATATGAAACCAGCATATCTTTCCTTTCTCCTCGCCGGAGCGTTTATTCTCAGTTCCTGCACGGGTACACGCTACTCATCCGGACAGGAGTATGACGATGTCTATTTCTCTAAAAATGACGCTCCTGAGGTGACGGTGGTGCAGCAGCAATCAAATGCTCGCTCCAATAACCCACAGACTTCCGGCAATGTCAACTACGCTCAAGGCGATGACGATAGTAATTATGCCTATAACGCAGACCGCTACCGTCGGCCCGTGGACAATTATCAAGACGAATACTATGCGGATGACGATTTTTATTTCTCTCGCCGCGTTCGTCGATTTGGTGGTCCCGCTGCATCTTCTTGGCGCTACTACGACCCGTTTTACACCAATGACCTTTATTTCGTGATGGGAACACCCGCATGGAATACTTGGAACAACAATGGGTGGTACAACTGGAACTATCCCCGCTTTGGAGCCACCTATGGTTGGAACAACTTCAACACTGGTTTCTACGACCCGTACTTCGCCAACTCCTTCTCGCGTTGGAACAACTTTAACTACTACAATCCCTGGGTGAATGCCTACTACGGATATGATCCGTTTTTCTCTCCAGGATTTGGGAATCCCTACGGCCCTTACGGCGGCGGATTCAATGGGGGTTTTGGTGGCGGATTCTACGGTGGTGTTTATTGTCCACCATACGGTGGCGGAGCCTACTTCGCAGGACCAGTGGCTCGCTCCAATGCGACCAACCAAGTTCGCCAAAATTATCGTCGCCCCGATGCTTCGGGAGGCGCTGTGAATCAGACCAGTTACACGCCCTCAAGCAGCCGTCCCGACTTGACTCGTCGTACAAACGAAGGTTCTAATGCTCGCCCTACTGCTCAAGGTACACCTGCTGCAAGATCTACAACTACAGATAATTCACGTTATCTCCAGCCAAGGTCAAGTGCAGAACGTGCGAGGACTAACACAGTGCCTTCTACCTACAGCAGGCCGAGTGGATCAAATCAGCCTACGACCAATCGCGCTGAAACGCCTGGCCGCAATTCTTCTTCGACGAGAAATCAGGCCGTGCAGCCCCGCGTGTACACTGCTCCTTCTCGCAGTTCAGAACCAAGCCGCAATGTGAGCCCGAGTCAGCGTTCTTCCTCTCCCTCAACCAATCAGGCTCCAACGAGAAGAAGCTACAGCGAACCTGCTGGTAATAGAAGTAGTACACCTAGCCGCAATAGCTCCCCAAGCTACAATTCACCCAGCAGAAGCAGCACGCCAAGTCGCAGCAGCACACCGAGCTACTCACCGAGCAGAAGCTCTAGCCCTAGTAGTGCTCCTTCCTCCAGGCCATCTTCTTCTGGACGTCGCCCTTAGGATCAATGAATTGACACAGATATACAACCGGACGGGTATAACACCCGTTCGGTTTTTATATTTAGCGGTCTAAGGAGTCATTTCTATCGGATTCGTAGTAGGCCTCCATCACGGGAATTGATCAAGACTCTCTTTGATCTTGAATCAATAGTAAACTCGAAGTTCTAAAAAAGGCTTACGTAATGTCTTATGCCGAGCCTTTTGGGGAGGCAATCCAAGATCCAGCCTTGTCTCCTTGACCTACTTTTGCGCATTTCGTCGTATATCATTTCATCAGTTGATTACTTAGATTACTCATGAAAAACCCCTTTTCAACTCTGTTCTCTCTGACTCTCTGCATGGTGTTGGCCAACTCCTCTCTGCTGGCGCAGAATGCTTCTGATGCGCTTCGCCATTCTCAGTTTGGGATCTCGGGCAGCGCGCGCGCCCTTGGCCTCGGAGGTGCCTATTCTGCGGTAGGGGGAGATTTAGCCTCTGCAACCCTCAATCCTGCGGGTCTCGCGGTGTATCGGCAGTCAACCTTTAGTATTACTCCCCAGTTTTTGGTCAGCAACGCCAACTCCTCCTTTCTGGACGCGACTGATTCTCGCCAGCGGACCCAGATGTCTGTACCATCTTGGGGGTTCACTTTTACTGGAAAAAATTACTACGAGGTAGGTGGCCAAAGAAGAGAAGTGGAGGAGGGCCTCAAAACATACACCTTCGCGATCGGAGTCAATCAGATCGAAAATTATACCCGAACCATCGACGTCACGGGGTTCAACACTGAAAGCTCCATCTCGGATTTCTTCTCCGAGCTTGCCAATGCAGAGGGGCGTTCCCGCGATGATATCAGTCCCAATTCATTGGCGGGGCTGGCTGCCCTCACCTACGTGGTGGATACCTTGCTCAATGAGCCAGCCCGCTACTATCCGGCTGTAAATGGCGGGAATGTTGCTCAAACCTTGAATCTAATGGAGCAGGGGCGCCGCAACGAAATCTTCCTTTCCATGGCGGGCAATGTCGAGGACTTTCTGTATTTCGGTGCGAGCCTGGGCATCCAAACACTCCGATACGAACAGACCTTGTTTTTTGAAGAAAACGACACCCAAAATCGTCACGAATTTCTTCAAAACGATCCCCAGTTACCGCTAGAATCCCCGATGAATCGGATCAACTACGAAAATGCATTTACGACGAGAGGAACTGGGATCAATGTGCGGCTAGGCATGATCATCCGTCCAATAGATCAACTTCGTATCGGTCTCTCAGTGCAAAGCCCTACCTACTTCAGTCTTCGGGACCAATTTGAAGTGTCCCTTGCGCAGGATTACTCGGTGATTTTACCGAATGGGCTCCCAGGCTCGGAAGAGCTGAGTGCTGCTGTGGACCCAGGATTGTTTCGCTATAGCCTCGTGACGCCATACAAGGCGACCTTGGGAGGAATGTTCTTGTTTGGCAAAAATGGATTTCTCTCTGCTGACATTGAAGTTTCTGATTTTTCGTCTGCCAGTTTTAGCTCGGATGATTATAACTATCGAACTGAGAATGTCGATATCCAAGATCTGTATCGTACGACCATCAACTATCGCTTGGGAGGAGAGATCAGAAGTGGGATTTTTCGCTTTCGCGCGGGCACGGCTTTGTTTGGTGACCCGCTGGCAGAAGAGGCCAAAAGATATCTTAATTATCAGGCAGCACAAAATGGGGAAGTGTTGGTGCAATCCATTTCCAGCGGCGGAAGATTTCTTTTAACAGGGGGTTTTGGGATCAGGCAACCGAAATATTTCTTCGACGTTACCTTAGTGAATCAACGCCAAGAGGACGTATTCACGCCTTATTCGACTTCTTCCACTTCTGTTTTCAACCCAGCGGCGGTCACGAATACTGTTAAGACCTCTTTATTTGTCACGATTGGTTTCACGATATAGTACTCATGCGCATGGTGTAAGCTTACCTCTGATTTTTTTGGTTTTATCAAGAGAGGAGCTATGAACAATCCTATTTGTCAGATTATTTCTGACGACCTTTATCACACCCTAGAAAGACTGAATCTACTCAATCAGAAGGTGATTCGGGACTTCAAAATCAAGCGTGCTTATCAGGCTTACCGCGACACTGGATTGAGATCCACCGAGGCCATTGAGCAAATTTTGGAAGAGTTTCCGTATTTGCAGTTCGATACCGTACGAAAAATTATCTACAGCGTCACCCTGCCAGAAGAGTTGGGAGAAAAACCTACGCAGGCCTTGGCTTAATCAAAAAGTCAGGGCCTGACTCATGTCATGGGCAGCTCACAGATCAGCGATACCTTATCAGGACTATCGCTGATCTGGTTGTTGGGAGAGGAGTTCATTTAGTTTCGCCTCCAAGGCCGGTCCTCTAAGGCCTTTAGCAACGATTTTACCTTCGCGGTCTAGCAGTACGGTGTAGGGTATGGAAGAGACCTTGTATGTTTTAGCGGCGATGCTGCTCCAAAACAGCAAATCGGAGACATGGTGCCACGGCAACTGATCGTCCTCAATGGCTTTTTCCCAAGCTTCTTGACTACGATCAAGGCTCAAGCCCAAAATGGTAAAGCCCTCGTCTTTGTGTGCCTCATACATGGCTTTTACCCGGGGGTTCTCCATTCTGCATGGGCGGCACCAGCTTGCCCAAAAGTCCAGTAAAACCACTTGCCCACGGAGATCGCTGATCGCCAAAGTGTCGCCAGCGGGAGTAGGAAGACTAAGATCAGGAGCCGTAGCACCGATAACGAGGGCTTTTTTGGTTGAGATTTCCTGAGTCAATTGTTGGGCAAAGACGGGGTTATCGCTAGGTCCATAGGTCGAGAGATATTGTTGAGCGAAATGCACAAAAGCGTCTTCATTCTTCTCTCGGAATCCCGCAGAGAGTCCAAGAATCGCCATTTTATGAGCAGGACCGGTAGGAAGTTGGCTCAAATATCGCTCGCAATATTCCAGTAGTCCCTCATGTGGAAGGCTGGAAATGGAACCGAGGGTGAATCCATAAGATTGAAACGCTTCATTGAACAACGGCATGTGAAAGTAGGCAGAGTCGCTGAGCGTCGCTTGCGAGAAGTAGGTGCTAGCAAAAAAGTCAAGCTCTGAGGTATATTTCGCTTGTATATCGGGAGAGATGAGGTAAGTACGTAGGGCAAGTGCCTTTTTCAGCAAGGGATGCACTTGGTTCAGGGAATCCAGCAACGCCAGCTTTTGCTGGTCGATTTGGTTCATGTTTTCAGTGAGGACTGCCAGATCCTGACCGCTGTTTTTCGCAGCTTGGTATTGGCGATTGAGCTGATTGGATTGTTGTTGGAGTTGATCGGCAATTTGGAGCGCTTGCTGAAGTGCATCATTTGCACGGGAGCCTAGAATTTTTGCTTGAAAAAAATTTTCCCACGCACCTTCAAGCACCACGACTCGGTCGATCCCCAGTAGCACCTGCCGTGTGTTGGTAGGTTCCCCTCCGCCAACGAAATAGAAGCCCGGAGAGATATTCGAGAAATTCATCACAAAGGATGCCCCGCTGCTATCGCGCAAAACCGGCGTGCGGGCAATCTGCCGAATAGACACACCGTCGAGGAAAAAAAGGCCCATCGTATCGAGTGGGCAACTGTCCATCTTTCCCTGAAGTTGAAAAATGCCATTGTCTTGGGCAGTGGCTGGTAGAAGGGAAAGACCTAAGATCAAGATGAGCACGTGGCGGAGTGAGCCAAGTGCCTGAGAATAAATGGATGATTTCTGCATCACGTAAGAATGAATATGTCCAAGCAATCTTCCGAAAGATACCGAAATTTAAAGACCTTCTAAAGATCAGTTGAGGCGGGGATCAATCGGATAATTGGCGATGACTTGGAATTTGCTACCGAGGCTTTTGAGCACCTCTCGCCAAAGCCCTTCGTGGCTGTCGCGAAAAACGAACGCTGAATTTTCCGGAGCAATGATCCAGGCCTTTTGCTTCAGCTCTCTTTGAAGTTGTCCGGGAGCCCAACCGGAATATCCCATGAAAAACAAAATGTCTCGCTCATCCACTTCCTCCGATAACACCATTTCCTTGATTTTTTCGAAGTCGCCTCCCCACCAGCAGGCATTGGGGATCACCTCACGGCTTTCGGGAATATGCCCACCGAGCCGATGCACATAGTGGAGGGAGTATTGCTCTACGGGTCCACCGAGAAAAATCGGCACGGTGGCTTTGGGCATGTCTTCTACAACGTCTGCGAGCACGTGCCGGAGTTGACGATTAAGAACGAATCCGAGGCTGCCTTGCGGGCCATGTTCCACTAAGAGAATAACGGTGCGCTGAAAGTTTTCGTCCTCCATAAATGGCTCCGAAATCAGAAATCGACCCGGGGCAGGACGGTACGAACTGGTCAACATAGGCAAGGATGTTAAGATATAGGATAAACGACAAATGGAACCTGACAGTTGGAGGAAAATAGCGTTTGTCCTTCACCGAAACAACTAAGGGAGGGTCATTGGCCATAACCTAGGGGCCAACTGGAGTCGCTAAAGCGCTTGTGCCGGGATCTTATTGGCCACTAGAAAATGTAGGAGCACACCGTTGGTCCAACCAAAGCCATCTTGTACCGGGTATTCTCCACCACCGGCTTCTTTGTCCGATTGAACAACCTGATATTTTTCAGTAAGTTTCCCTGATTGCTTGTACACCCGTCGGTTAAGCGAGATCCAACGGTCCGCGATGGTTTGAGCCAGTGATTCTAGACCATATCGACGAAGGCCTTCGATGCTCACATATTGAAGCGGTGCCCACCCGTTGGGCGCATCCCACTGCTGACCACTGTTGAAAAGAGTCGTTTGCAGCCCGCCTGATTGAAGAAAAGATTGGTTGAGATGCTGTGCAACAGCAGAAGCTTGTTTTTCGCTGGCAATTCCCAAAAACAAGGGGAAGCTCATCGCCAAAGAGGGCACGTCGGTCGCTTGTTGCTCAGCCCAAAGGTAGTCCACATAATGCTGTTTCTTCTCATCCCATAAGTAGAGATCAATGGCTTTACGTCTCTCGTCGGCCCATTTTTGGAAGTCCTCCGCTTTTTTCTGGAAGCCCTTTTCCCGAGCAGCTTCGGCGAGGGTGTGCTCGGCATGCCATAAAAGCACGTTCAGGTCCACAGGAATAATTTCTGTGGTGCGGATGCTGCCTAGCTCGTTGGGATCTTTCAGCCAGCGCGTGCTAAAGTCCCAGCCCGATTCGCAAGCGGCCCGGAGATCGCGGTAAAGCTGCGCAGGATCCCGCTCAGGATGTTTTTCGGCCAGCAGAATGTCTTCGCGGTAAGATTCTGGTCTCGGGCCAGGGCGATCGTCCCAGTATCGGTTCAGGAAGCTCCCGTTTGCCATGAGCACCACCCGCTGCTGTGCAGGCTGGGCCTTGGTGAGGGTTTGGTCGCCTTCCATCCAAAAAAGGTACTCCGTCTCCAGGTCGTCGAGATAGTCTGAAAGGCGAACTGTCGAATCTGTTTCGGATAAGAGTCTCACCATGAGTGAAAAGAACGGGGGTTGCGAGCGAGATAAGAAGTAGCTGCGGTTCCCATTGGGGATGAATCCGACGGTCTGAATGAGGTGTGAAAAATTATCTACCATGTGGCGAATCATGTAGGAATGATTCTCCGATACCCGCAAGCCCAGCATCGTGAAATAGCTGTCCCAATAATAAATCTCTCCGAATCTGCCACCAGGCACGATGTAGGGGTATGGGAGCGGTAAAAGGGTTCCTTGACCAAGAGAATCCGGTTCGCGAGTGAGAATGGGCCACAGGCGTTCGATATGTGCTTCTACAGAAAGGGTTGTGTCGGACACGAAGCCCGAAGCAAATTGCTGCGGCGGCGAAAACCACGTTGCAACAAAAGTCGAAAGATCAAAGGCAGGGAGGTCTTTTTCCGCTGAGTAGGCCTTCATGATCTCTTCAGGTGTAGCTTTGGGGCTGCAATCTGGAAAGGTCTTCGAATCTGCAAAAATGTCGCCCATTTCCACAGCCTCAAACAGGCCAGGATACTGCTCTTCAGGCGAGGGAATGCCTGATGGAGTGCTGGGAGCAGTTGGGGTATTGCAAGCGGAGAGCCAAAGCAAGGACAAAAAAGCGGTGTTACGAAGGAGAGAAGTAGTCGGTGATAGAATCATCATGTCGGAGCTAGCGCGTGTATAATTTCCTGCGAGGAAAGTACAAAAGAATCTGGCTTTTTACCCGGAAATGTCGCCAGTCACGCCCAGCCCAAACAAACTGAAATCATACTTCACTGGGTCTTCGGGCGAGAATTGCCGAAGTTTCGCTGTGAGTTCCAAGGTCGCCTTCCAGTCGTTTTGGGTGCGGGAGAGCAGGCCCAGCTGCCGTCCCACAGTCCCGGTATGTACATCCAGCGGGCAAAGGAGCAAGCTGGGGGAGATGTTGGCCCACAGCCCAAAGTCCACTCCCCTGCGGTCTCGTCTCACCATCCAGCGAAGAAACATATTGATTCGCTTGGCAGAGGATCCTGAGGCGGGATTAGCCAGATGCTTGTGTGTTCGTGCAGGGAAGTAATCCGTTTGGGTCAGGTAAGTTCTTGCATGAACAATGGCTTCGCCTACATCACTGGCTTGAGGTCTGATTCCTTCGACAAAAATGGTCTCCAACCCGCCTGCTTGTGCGTACGCGCGACGCAGCGCGAGCAACAGTGCCACGGCATCCACACCATTAAAGGTGCGGTGGACAAAGTCCGACAAGCGACCCATCTCTTTCTCGCTGGCCTGCATCACAAAGGCAAAAGGACTTCCGTCGAGGCGCTCCATGAGTCGCTGTGCGTTGCGGATAATGATGTCGCGGCGCCCCCAGGCGATCAATGCGGTGAGAAAGGCAGAAATTTCAATGTCTTCCTTGAGCGAAAACTGATGCGGAATCTGGACGGGGTCATCGGAGATGAAGTCAGGCCGATTGTATCGCTCGTGACACAACTCTAAGAGCTCATACAGTTCTGAATCGGACATGAGGCAAAGGGCAAATCAGGATGGTTGGTCGGTTTCTTCGATTCGATGTGGAGAGATTCGGATATGAATCTTGATGGCTTGTCCGGCAAGGCTCATGCCGAGGACGAGGGCAAAAAAGGCGAAAATGGTAAGATAGGCCTCGTTAAGGAAAAGGAAAAAATCGTACAGTCCATGAAACAATATGGCGACAAGCAGGCCTTGCATACGGATCCAAAACGCATGTTTTCTTTTCGCATTGAATTTGGCCTTTCCTACGAAGTACCCCATTAACACACCAAACATCGCGTGGGCAGGCACCGCCGTGAACATTCGCAAGAGACCTGTTTCCCAAGCGTCGTCGGAGCTGAATACGTAAATCACATTTTCTATCGCCGCAAATCCCAGGGAGACGGCTGCACCATACATGATCCCATCGTATGGTTCATCAAATTCTTTGTGAGGATAATTGTACCATCGCAGGACGAGATACTTGACAAATTCTTCGGTGAAAGCCACGATCACAAACGCGTAGAAAAGCAATTGCAACCAATGCTTTTCGTCCAGGGTGACGCCAGTCACTTGCTCCATCCAGTTTCCTAAAAAAACAGCGGGCACTGCCGAAAGGACACCCAATAGAAAGGAGATAATGAGGTATTTGAGCGGTTCCCGCTCGTATTCATCTCGAAGATAGATGTAGGTAAACAGAAAGACTACCGGTGCCAAAGACAAGGCGAGTAGTTCCAACCACAGAAGGTACATGGGATGAAGATAGGCAAATACCTACAAAAGCGCGGAGGATTTCACCGGGCGAGAGAAGATGGTCGGAAGAAGTGGCGCTTTGCAAGAAATCCACTAGATACTCGGACGCGGGTCTCGGTGCACCAGATGCCAGAGGGTCAGCTGAGTTAGCCAACCCTCTCCCAGTAATCTTCTCTTATGGATTCATTGAGGCGGATATTATTCAACCAAATTTAGCCAGGCAAACAGAACAAAGCAAAGGGTCCAGGCAATTGACACTTATCCTAAAGCCTCCCATCACGCGTCTTTTTTCACATTCATCACCTCAGTCTGCTGCCGGATCGACTCTTGGTGCACCTGCTGGAGGATTTCCTTCATGATCATGTCGCTGAGACCGAGGGCGCGCGACATGGCGAGGCGTTCCTCGATGATTTGATTCCAGCGGGTCGTCTGAAGAATGGTGATGTTGTTGTCGCGCTTGAACTCACCGATTTTCCGCACAAGCTTCATGCGTTCTGAGAGCACCTCGATGAGCTTTTCGTCAAGGCCATCAATCTGGTCGCGGAGGTGCTCCAGTCTGCGCAGAAAGGTCGGATCATTGGAGTCTGGTTCGCGGTGGATCAGGCCTGCGAGGAGCTGCCCGAGGACTTCTGGGGTTATTTGTTGCTTGGCATCGGACAGCGCTTTGTCGGGATTGGGGTGAGACTCGATCATCAATCCGTCCAGGTTGAGGTCGAGCGCTTCCTGAGAGATGCCCGCGAGGAGGTCGCGCCGGCCACAGATGTGGCTTGGATCACAGATAATGGGCACGTCAGGCAGTCGGCGTCGCAGCTCAATGGGGATTTCCCAATGCGGATCGTTGCGGTAACGACTGGGGCCGTAGGTGGAAAATCCTCTGTGGATGGCCGCAATTTTAGTGATACCAGCTTTTTCCATCCGTTCCATCGCCCCAATCCACAAGTCAATGTCAGGGTTCACGGGGTTTTTGACCATTACTGGGATGTCCACGCCTTCGAGGGCATCGGCGATTTCCTGAACAGCAAAAGGATTAGTGGTCGTTCTGGCTCCGATCCACAGTACATCAATGCCGGTGCGAAGGGCTTCGTAAACGTGTTTCACGTTGGCGACTTCAGTGGTCACGGGGAGACCTGTGGCTTCGCCGGCTTCCTTGAGCCACTTAAGGCCGGGACTGCCCACGCCTTCAAATGAATTGGGGCGAGTCCGGGGTTTCCAGATTCCAGCACGGAGCATTTTGGCACCTTGCTTGGCTACACCGAGCGCTGTTTCCATGACTTGCTCAGGGGTTTCTGCGCTGCAAGGGCCAGAGATAATGCTAAAATCTTCCAGGCCGAGCTCCCAGTCTCGCATTGGGATAAATTTCATGATGTCGTTGCTTGAAGGGTAGTATCCGGTGAGGTCAATCGAGAAAAAAATATGCTCCCTAACCGCTGCCAGGCATATTCCAGCCATTGGAAAACTGAAAATCCTGCCCGAGTCTGAAAGGAAAGCGAGTGGTGAAGTGGCATGAATCAGAGGGAGGGTTTGGCGATCTGCTGCCGAGAAAGGATTCGGCCAATGTCGTTGGCAGCCTCCATGAGTTGATAAGTCTGCTCAAAATCTCCCTCAGCGATGGCGTCTCGAAAAGATTGCATTTTGGCGAGATAGGAGTCCAAGACATCCACCAGATGGCCAGCGTTCTGCTCATAGACATCTGCCCACATTCTGGGAGATGACTTCGCCAGCCTCACCGTGGAAGCAAAACCGCCACTCGCGAGGTCAAAGATGTTTTGCTCACTTTTTTCTTTCTCTAGTACGGTGAGTGCCAATACAAATGAGCTGATATGGGAGATGTGCGACACGTAGGCTGCATGAAGGTCGTGGTCGCTGCTATCCATGTAGAGAATTTTCATAAATAGACTTTTGAACAGCCTTTCAGCACGCTCCTTCGCGTCAGGATCGCTCTGGTCGAGATCGCAAAGGATCGCGACTTTGCCTTGAAAGAGGTTGTGAATTGCTGCTTTGGGACCAGAAAACTCTGTTCCTGCCATGGGATGCGCCAGCACGGCTCGCCCTCGTCGGGGATGATGATCGATCGCTTCGGCCAAAGCTTTCTTGGTAGATCCCATGTCCAACACCACCGCCTGAGCACCAATCAGATCCAACACACGCGGAAAAATTGCTGCAATGGCTTTTACCGGTACCGCCATGACCACGAGATCCGACTCGATGCAGACCTCTTCCAAGCTAAGTACTGCATCCACCAGCCCGCAACGAAGCGCCTCTTCGCGGTGAAGCGGATGTGATTCGACGCCCAAAATCCGGTCGGCAAAGCCATTCATTCGAAGGTCCAAGCCGAGTGACCCCCCGATCAGTCCAAGCCCTACGATTCCTACTGTCATGAGAAAAATTGCCGATGTTGATGGGAAAAGAAGATTTTTTGAAAAGACAGCGCCTTTTCTTGTGGTCTGAGAAGTTCGGACCCACACCTACGCAGAACATGAAAAATGATCTCAAAATTTGTGATGATCATCGCTCTTTCTCAAGATGTTCGTGCCGATAGGGTCTAGTTACGACGGAGATGGATGAGCGCTTCATCAAAAAAGAAGCTGATCGTCAAGCCGAAGTGAGTTGGCGCGTGAGGATTCGTTCCAAGGCTTCTTCGAGTCGATGCTTGGGCGTACATAGGGAGATGCGAATATGTCCATTCCCCTGACTTCCAAAAATACCTCCTGGGGTGAGGAAGACGAGGGTCTCAGCCAGGATTTGGTCAGAAAAGAGAAAGCCATCCTGGCCAAGAGGTGTTTTGGCCCACACAAACATCCCGACCTGATCCTTTTCGTAGCTACATCCTAGAGAGTCAAGTAGTTGGAAGGCAATGATTCTTCGTTGCTCATAGGCTTCATTGCGCTCGCGGTGCCACTCATAAGAATTGTGTAGTGCAGCGACAGCGGCTTCCTGAAGGGGAAGAAACATCCCTGAATCCATGTTTGACTTCACCCGAAGGATGGTATCGACATAAGCTTGCGCCCCTGCGACCATGCCGATGCGCCAGCCAGCCATGTTGTGCGATTTCGATAAAGAATTCAGCTCAATAGCAACCTCCCAGGCATGGTCTGCCGACAGTACTGACATGGGCACCTTGTTGAGCACGAGACTGTAAGGATTGTCGTGGCAGAGGAGGATGCGGTGCTTTCGCGCAAAATCTACCATGGCCTGAAAATCCTCGGCACTGGCTTTGGCGCCAGAGGGCATGTGTGGATAGTTGATCCACATGATTTTGACCCGGCTGAGATCCTGCGCAGCTAGCGCTTCCAAATCAGGCTTCCACCCATTCTCTTCCGACAAATCATAAAAGAAAGGCTCCGCTTCCATCAGCTTCGTCACGGCGAGATAGGTAGGGTATCCCGGATTGGGGATGAGCACCTGGTCGCCGGGATTCAGGAAAGCCATCGACACGTGCATGATTCCTTCCTTGCTTCCGATGAGCGGCAGCACATGAGATTCTGGATCAAGGGTGACGCCGTAAGTGCTGAAATACCAATCTGCGTAGGCTTGACGTAATGCTGGAATGCCTTTGTATGGCTGATATCCGTGATGGTGAGGCTCGACTGCGGCGCTGATGAGTCGTTTGACTGTCTCATCGGAAGGCGACATGTCGGGATTTCCGATGCCGAGGTTGATGATGTCTTCCCCGGCTGACATGCGTTGGCGCAGTTCGCGCAGTTTTTTAGCAAAATAATATTCGCTGACACCCGCTAGCCTTCTGGCTGCCGGAATGATCATTTGGTCAGCGGTGTTGAGCACATTAGCAGCTTCCATATGATGTTCAGATCAGAGGATGAGTCAAGGAATTGGAGGAGGGAAGGTCAGAACTGGGCTGATCCATCGGAGTCTTTTCGGCTTTGCAATACTCTCCGAGGACCTTTGCGTGGCTCACCAGCGGGTGTATCGCTGAAATGGCCCGTTGATACTGGGAATAATCATCGAATTCGAGGTCGAGATGGAAAAAATATTCCCAAGCCCTGCCGACCATCGGCGAAGACTGGATTTTGGTGAGGTTCATACCGTGGGCGCTGAGCACCAAGAGGACTTGGGCCAGGGAGCCGATGTTGTGGCTGAGGGAAAAGCAAAGTGAAGACTTATTGATGGGATGGTTGCTCGAGGGGAGAGAAATCGATTGTTGTTTCAGGTCTTCTTGTGTTTCAGGTGGTCCAAGAATAAAGAACCGCGTGAAGTTTCCTGGGTCATCTTCGATGGATGCTTGAATGATTTCCAAGTCATATCGTTCGGCAGCGAGCCTGCTGGCGACTGCTGCGATGCCCTTCCACTGGCCTTGGTGAATACGCGCTGCACTTGCGGCAGTATCGTCGCATTCTACGAGCTTTAAATCCGGAATTCCTCGCAAAAATCTCAGGCACTGCTGGAGCGCCATAGGGTGGGAGTGTACTTCGCGGATTTCCGCTAGCGAGGTCCCGGGCAAGGCCATGAGCATGTGCGAAATTCGAAGATATACCTCGCCAATGATCTTGTAGCCTGATTGCCGAATGAGCGAATAGTTGGGCAAAATGGTCCCTGCAACGCTGTTTTCGATGGCTGTCACCGCATAGTCAGTCGTCGGTTGCTGCAGTTGTTGAAACAATTCCGGAAAAGAGTCGCAACAAACCAGCTCAATCTCATGGCCAAAGTACTGCCGAGCCGCCAGTTCATGGAAAGATCCCGCCACACCTTGGATAGCAATGTGGAGGCTTTGAGTCTGTGCGGGAACTGGTGATGAGCTGAACGAGTTCATACAGTGAACAGGCAGTTAATGTGGATGCGTAGAACCAGGAAGTAAACAGAAGCAGATAAACAAAGACAATCTGAAACTTGTTTTTGGGCGCCTACATGGTAGGAATGGTAAAAAAAAACGTCCCAGAAGCAATTTCTTCAGGGACGTTTGTGACTGACTAGTCATGCACTCATGCCATACAAGGCCCCTGTCTAAGCGCTGTGCGATAGAAGCAATAAAAGTAAAACGCGTAGTACGACAGGGAGGAAACTTTCATATGGACAATACTAAGGAAAAAATTTAATACCCAAACCACAGAATCAATACAATCCTGACAGAATAAATTAGAGTTTTTGGAAAAATTCTCAAAAAATGTTCAGCTCCCGACAGCCGCTTTGTCACCCCAATGGGAGTAAACCATTTAGTGTTGGAGTGGAAGGATCCATTCATTTCGCCCCCAATGGCGATAGGTTTCCCTTGCAAGGTCCGTCTCAGGATCGACCATCCATTGTGCGGGCCGCCCATTGAATCGCACTTTCACCCTCGCCCTTACACCGACCTCATCGTGCCGGAGCCGCTCGCTCGCTCTCGTCTTGAGATAGTCCACCATGAGCATCAAAGCTTGCGGGCGCTGTGCCATCACACTTTTTTGATCGATATTGGGTAAGTAAGCATCGAGATCTATGGGGATAATGGTTTTGGTGCGATAGTCGAGCACTTCTA
The DNA here is from genome assembly GCA_036835375.1 of Bacteroidota bacterium. GTDB lineage: Bacteria > Bacteroidota > Bacteroidia > J057 > J057 > JANQTF01. The sequence goes on along the minus strand of DAITMB010000051.1, from coordinate 14,630 downwards.
ACTCAAGGGTGTCCGTGACACGGGTTTGGATCTTCATCCGCCAGGCAAATTGCTGTCCTTGGCCTGTCCAATCCACTGGGCCTGGAATCGCAAGGTGGCGGAAGGGCCAAAGTAGGTGAAAGATGAGGTATCCAATAAAGAGGCGCTGGACCCAAATCTGCCGACCCCAAATGGGCTGGATAGAAGGCAACTCTTTCTTCTTATTCCGCGTGGAGCGCTTCGATGGCCGAAACCAATTTGCTACCGTAGAGGGTTCAAAGAACAACACCAGGCTTCCGATCATAAAGAAGGGAAAGATGTTGATGTCATTGAATATCACGGCATTCAGGCCATTGAAGATCAGTGCACCCACAAATCCGAGGGTTCTGGTGGGTCGATAGAGCAGTAATGCCCCGATGATGAGGTCAAATACGAGACCACCGTAGGTGAGGAGATAGACGGTGATTTCTTCCCCCAGCATGTTGCTAAGAAAAGGGGTTTGGGAGACGAGGAGTCGCACAGGTTGCTGCTGGAAGAGCCAGTCGGGATTGATTTTGGCAATTCCACCAAAAAAGTAGACCAGTACAATGTGAGCTCGCAGGATCGCATAGCAAGCAGCAGGTACTGGTCTTGGCATTGCGCGACGAGGTGTCAGCGCAGCGTCCATCGGCAAAAAAGCCATCCAGCCACTGAGCAGACAGATCAGGTAGAGGTGATTGTTGCAGTAGGCTTGATCAAGGAGGAAAAGGTAGGTGAATCCAAGAGCAAAAAACAGCATGACCCAACGAAACCAGATCCCCAAGGTGATGAGCACGGTGCTCAGAAGCAGCATTCCGATAAGGCCCCACAAGAGTTCGTCCGGTAAGGCCCCCAGCCACGAAAATCCCGGATAAGTGAATTGGACCATCGGTGAACTAAGAAAAACTCCGACGAAGTCAATCCGAATGAAATAGATTATCTCCCAAGTCATCAGCAGCCCAAACAGGATTCGAAACAGGCCCAGTGCATGAGCAGGCACAGGGCTGTCCCAGCCTGAAGCAGAAAGCCAAGGCCGGATGAAGGAAGATGAGATTTGCTTGTTCATGAAATCAAGTTAGACAAAGCTCCGGAATCTATTGCGGAACCCGCCATGGAATCAGGAAAGGCGACTCATCCTATGGCAACTACTGAGAAAAGCGAATCCCTTGCTCGACTTCTGTCACAATTATATCGAAACATGGTACAATCCAATCGACGCAAATAAGTTGCTGCAAGCCATGTTGCAGCCGAATAGCGATTAGCAACTCGTTATCGAATGGAATATCCGAGTGTATGCGGCCACATCTTTCGAAGTGGCACCCAATCAAACAAATTTGATGGGACAGGCCGAAGGAGGAACCTTTGACTGGAGACAATTGACAGGGACAATCAGCGAGTCGCTCAGTCTTCCCAGCGCGTGGACAATGGCTGAATGTGCTCTTCCTCTTTATTTACTCGGTCTTCAGCCAAATAGCTATCGCCGTCGTAATCATCGTCGTAATCGTCTTGGCGACGGTCGAATTCTTCGTAATCGTAATCAGGCATCAACTCCACCTTGACGTGATCGATGGTTTTGGCCAGCGATGCGAGAAATTTATTAAAATCCTCCTTGTATAAGAAAATCTTATGCTTGTCGTAGCCTCGATTGTCGTACTTCCGCTTACTCTCGGTGATCGTGATGTAATAATCATTGGACCGGGTAGCGCGAACATCGAAAAAGTAAGTACGCTTGCCTGCACGGATTTTCTCCGAATACACCTCATCTCTCCCTTGATCTCTCCCTTGATCTCTCCCTTG
>DAITMB010000051.1:10536-12736 GCA_036835375.1 Bacteroidota bacterium | reverse complement strand
ATCTCTCCCTTGATCTCTCCCTTGATCTCTCCCTTGCATAGCTACTAAGTTAGGTCGTTAGAGTCGTGATGGTTGCGAAAATATACATTATTGACAAACCTTACAACGAATTTTTCACTCCTTCGATTTACAGTCGGATCTTACATCGGGTTGAGATAGCCGATATCAAGGCGCATCTTAGCAGACGAGTGGGGGAGCGTAGTTTGGTGAGCATTTTTTGGGCATTTGTTGGAAGAAATTTGTGTTTGTTTTCGAATTCTTACCATCGATTACCCGACAGTTTCATACAGAATGCTTGATTTATTCCAGAAGAAAATCTCTTGTGAGAGTCAAATTTTTCCTGAAGCAAATAAAGAGATTTCAACACGTGACTCTATTTTTTCAAAGCAGTCTCAAAGGTTGGTGAAGACATTCAATCTGGAGCCCGCTGGGAAATAAGGCTACAAGCTGGCGTGCTTCATATCTGGGAGAAATGCAATTTCCTCAGTTGATTGAAGTATTCGCGGCAAAGGGGAAGGAGATAATTCCGGGAGGACATCTATATTTACCTTTTTCAAATCCCCTGGAACCGTCAACATTCGTTGGCAAGGTGCTCACCTGTAGCTACTTGCACCATACAAGCTGAAGGCTACCAGCCCAAGACCTTAATTTGGATAATCTTCCTCCTTCCGTAAATTAGGACTTTCAATGGAAGAATTGATGTCGAATGTTGTGTTCAAGAACTGGGGATTTTTCCTTCTGTCCGCAGTCCTGATGAGTTCAGGCTGTCAAAATTCGGGTGCCTATACGACTTCGGAGGAAGCTCCTTCCGAGTTGGTAGAAATGTGGCCGGATAGTCTTACCACCGCCCGCGAGAGAAGAGCGATTTGTGTGTGGCCTGTCGTAGGGCTAAGAAGAGAGCCCGGTAGGAAAAACTATACCAGCGACCGTCAAAAAAACTACCTTGTGCCGATCTACTATGGGGAGCGGGTAGAATATCTGGGTGTGTTTGACACAGTCAAATCTGAGAATCGCGTGTACATGCGCATTCGCTTGCAAGACGGGCAGGAAGGTTGGGTGAATGAGGAGTTGTTTGAAAAAAATGGACGACTGGCCGCCATGACCCAAGAGGCAGAAATCTATCGGAGGCCAGACCTCATGACTTTGCGCGATGACAAGGTGCTCCCTGGAGAAATCATCGTGGTGCTGGAACGCAAAGACGATTGGGTGCACATTTCTGGTTACAAAAAGGCCAGCAAGGGGTGGATCAAGCTGGATCGAAAATTTACCTTCGAGCAAGACGACCTCATGACAGCCCTGCGCCTCTTCAAAGCCGACCAAACCCGAAATCCAGAAGTGAAGCGAGACAGGCTTCAAGAAATTTTAGATGACAAAGCGCTGAAAAAATCCCAGCTCATTGAGTTGGTCAAGCAGCGAATGGATAATATTGGTACAGCAGATCCCAGTTCCATTCCCTCAAACATTCCAGAACTGGACGAGGAAGATGAAGATTTAGGAGAAATGCCAGAGGAGCCTTGATACGAAGTCACCCTCCAAGGAGCTCTCGCATTCGCTGTTCCACAATTTGCTGCCGATTTTTACGGCGATATTCCAGCCCACTCTCTACTTGTCGCAGCGCGCTTTGTAAGCGTTGTATCTCTGCGTTTTGGCCGTTGTACTCGGGGTCAGCCTCCATTTTTTGGAGCTGATGTCGGAGAGACTTCGCTTGTGATTCTTGCTGACTGATATTGAGATCGAATAAGTTGAACAGCAAGGTCTCGATTTCGATCTTGGCTTGGTCTCGTGCTGCGCTTGGCAGCGTACGAAACTCTTTGATCCGCTGGCTGAGGTCTTGCTCCAATTCCTGCTGCCGCTGCTCAGCGACGGGAAGACGGTAGGTCGCAGCTGGGGGCAACTCGCGCGTAGTTGGAGGTTGCGACCGAGCCACCCAAGGCAGCAGGATTAGCACGCAAAGGCTGAGTGACAGAGGGATTGAAGGGTAGGATTGGTGCATAAATCCAAATAAATCATGCTTAAGGCAGGCATGATGGCCTATAGATCGCGGAGTAGGGTAGGGAAGTAGGGATGTGTACCAATTGCGTCATTGAAATGGACCCATCAACATAGCGAATTTAAAGATCCTTTATTTTACTGAAAGGAAGAATTCCCACCACTCAGCAAGCCTGATGGACAGTTTTTTTTGTGAAGTGGTCCCTTCCAT
>DAITMB010000051.1:0-10436 GCA_036835375.1 Bacteroidota bacterium | reverse complement strand
GTTACATCTACACATGCTGCTGAGGCAAGGTCACCATATTGCGTTCTGATTTTGCCCAGACTCTTTCCTCTGTTATCTTCTTTGGGCTGCAATCGACAAGTTTTCACAAAGCACCTTTTAAGTTTGGTCATTTTTTATCATTCTTTCGTGCTGGAAGTGGCCGTCCCTGCACGATTCGTGAATTTGGCTTCATGTGTATCTGGTATTGAAAATCCGCTATGTTGAAAGATCTGCTTGTATTGGAACTCGCCTCCGTCCTCGCGGGGCCGAGTGTAGGCCAGTGGTTAGCTGAATTAGGCGCCAGGGTCATCAAAGTAGAAAATGTCCTCACAGGCGGCGACGTCACCCGGAGTTGGCGATTGCCATCAGAACCGGAAGCCGATGACCGAAGTGCCTATTTTTCAGCTGTCAATTGGGGCAAAGAATCCATTGCGCTCGACCTTCGCGAATCGTCGGCGCTGGCGCTGGTCCAGCGGATCGCCTGCCAGGCGGACATTGTCCTGAGTTCCTATCTTCCCAGCCAAGCCAAGCGCCTCGGAGTGGATGAGCCCACCCTCCGATCCCTCAACCCACGGCTGATCTGGGCAGCCATTAGCGGATACGGACAAGAGTCGGAGCGACCCGCTTTTGACGCCGTCATTCAAGCGGAAGCGGGCTTCACCTACCTCAACGGAACCACAGCTTCCACCCACAAAATGCCCGTAGCGCTAATGGACGTCCTTGCGGCTCATCATCTCAAAGAAGCCATCCTTTTGGCGCTCCTCGAACGAAAAGATACAGGCCTGGGACGTAGTGTGCATGTGTCGCTGCTCGATGCTGGCATGTCTTCTCTCGCCAATCAAGCCACCAACTGGCTGGTGGCCGGGCAGGTACCTCAACCCAGCGGCTCCGACCATCCCAACATCGTGCCTTACGGCACTTTATTTCATTGCCAGGACGATCAGCAGATAGTCCTAGCCGTAGGCAACGATGCCCAGTTTCAGCGCTTATGTGAGGTGATAGGAGAAACAGTTCCGGCACGTTTCAGCAGCAATCCAATGCGGGTGCGGCATCGCCAGGCGGTGAACGACTGGCTGGCTTCGCGATTCAGGCAGCATCCACGAGAGATGCTCCTTGATGCGTTACAACGTGCTTCGATCCCAGCGGGAGCCGTGCGGGACATGCAGCAGGTATTTGAAACCGAACAAGCGAGGCGAATTATGCTCCATGCGGGAGATCTTCGTGGGTTGAGGCAAATGGTCGCAAAAGGCTTGGGAGAAATTTCTTCGCTCTCTCCACCTCCACGCCTCCATGAACACGGCGAGGCAATACGCTCCGATCAGCGTTTCATGGATCTTTCTTGAAAAAACTTTCTCCCGGAATTATAAAATAGAAAAAAGGACCCGCTTTGTGAGCAAGTCCTTTCACATTCAATTCGGAATCTGTTTGACCATTTGATACCTCCTCCGGCATCACTACGTCAATCATTTGCTAGCAAACATAGGCAAAGGGCCTTAGCGAAGCTCCACATTTTGTTCTACCACACTCCCTTGTAGGATCTCAACCGAGCGTAGGGGCGGATTGGGCTGCACTCCAGTGGGACCTTGAGCAGAAAATACCAGAAGATAATTTCCATCAACAAGGCTTTCAAACCTGAATCCATCCATGTGACTTAAAGCTTGACTCCCTACAAACTCCTTTCGTTCTCCTGTTTGTCGATAGAGGTACACCCGAAAGATGGAGGCTGTGCCTTTGGCCCTACCTACCGGCATGCCTTGTATGGCACCCATCGCATAAGTATGGTAGTCATTGCTGGCATTGGCAAGAAACACGTCGCCATTCGGTTGTGGCTGTGGGAGGCGAGGCAAGAACCTAGTCGATCCTATCACTTGCCCTTCATGAGACAGGGTGCGGAGGTTGAGCTCACCTTCGAGGTACACCACCTGAAAAACGAAGTTTCCGTCTTCTACAATCAGCATACCTTCTTGCCAGGATGACGGTAACCATTCTGCAGAAGAAGAGGCGCTGTAACTTGATGGGAATTGACGGAACAAGAGCATTTCTTCCTCCAATCGAAATTCAATCCGATGATCTGAAGAAGCCGTAGATTGCCACTCGCCCAAATATCGTGAAGGAAATTCGGGAGATTGGACCAAGGAAATTTGGCACAAGAAGCTAGCAAGGAGGGGAAGGAGCGAATGCATCATGGGTAACTCAACAAACGAAAGGGGGATAGGATTTTTCTACACATTCAAGAACTGTTCCAATTGATGGAACATGCTGCGAAATAGATGATCCTGATGCCCGCTTTCCGGTTTCAATGGGGAAAAACCTGGAGGTAACAACCAATTTCAATGGTTGAGTCCGACGAACAACTGAGTTGAAAATGCTGGATCTACAAGAGCGAATTTCTGTAAGTTACGAACCAAACATTCCACTGGTTCATGTACCCAGATGATAAATTACCCATCCGAGGGAATTCGTGGTTGAATTGGCTCACAGCAAGGATGAATGGCTACGAAAAAAGTTGTGTTAGAGAATGGCGATATTGTCGCCTCAATCGACTGCTATGACGTCTCATCCCACACAATTGCTGCTTTCGGCACTCCAGCACAGTCTGTATGACATAAACCCAGGCACTTTACTGGTGGCTTGTAGCGGCGGTAGCGATTCCGTGGGGCTCGCTGCTGCGGTCCGGCGTCTTGACCTCCCGATGGCCCTGGCTCACGTGAATTATCGATTACGAGGGGCTGAATCGGATGAGGAAGAGGCATTTGTGAGAAGTTTGGCTGAACAATGGAAGGTCCCTTGCCACGTCTTGCAGGTGCCGGTAGAGACATGGACCGCGGGCGCTTCCCTCCAAGCAGTGGCTCGAGCTATTCGGTACCAATTTTTTGAAGAGATCATTGAGACGCATCGCTACACCTGTTGCCTCACAGCGCATCACCTCGAAGATCAAGCCGAGTCGCTGCTCCTCTCGTGGCTTCGCGGAAACAGTCCTTCGCTCTTTTTGCCCATCCCAGCTCAGCGAGGGCATTACCTTCGGCCCTTTTTGTCCCTCCGGAAATCTACCATCCAGGCAGCGCTCCAAGCTTGGAATCAGCCTTGGCGCGAAGACAGCAGCAACCAGAAGCAAGACTACCTTCGCAACCGCGTGCGCCATGAAGTCCTGCCTGCCCTTCGACTGGTCCATCCGCAAGCCGAGGATCAGGTGCTGAAACGAGCCGATTGGTACTTTCAGCAACTCGGCTTCCTTCGCTCGCTGATGGAGCCGCTGATTCAGCCCGGTCAGCGATTTGCGCAAGGAATACATACTTTTTCCTGGGCCGAACTCTCTCCTGCACATCGAGACCATTTGCCAGTGATGATCGCACAGGTCTTGGAGACTTGGGGCTGGCATGGCCACGACCTCTGGGCTGGGGTAGCGCTGGCTCAAGCTCCACCGGGAAAAATACATGCGTTCGGAGAGGGAGTGCTGATTCAGGGGCGGGACCTGTTCCAGTGGATTCCTCAATCTCTCTTTGCAGCGGGAACTCAGGTATTGAGCCAAGCTGATCTCCCATGGGAGGCTAGCTTGTGTGGCCGTCGCATTCGTGTCACGCAGACGCTGGCACCAACATCTTGGGGAGGAGAAGCGCATACCCATTACCTGGCGGAAACGGCTATCCGCTATCCGCTCACGCTCAGGCCCTGGCAGCAGCAGGACGCCATGCAACCGCTGGGAATGCAGGGAAACAAGCTCCTGAGTGACATTATGATCGACAACCGATATCGGCCAGCACAGAAAGCGAGGGCTTGGGTCCTGGAAGATGCCGAAGGGATTGTGTTGTTATCTGACTTTCGCATTGCGGAGCGGGTGCGAGTTCAGCCTGGATCTTCTGTCCTGCGCCTTGAAATAGAACCTGCCGATTGATTTTCCATTTCAGGCGCTTCCTCTTAGCTTTGTTCCATGCAACTTCGAATCCTATTTTTTGCGCTGCCAGTGCTTATTTTGCTGGCCTGCGAATACAAAACCGAGACCTCTGCGAGCGCAGATCTTGCTTCCAGCGAGAGAATCACCGAGGTGCAGACGGAAGAGAAGCCTGAGGAAACCATTGCTCGCCTCAGCAAACTTATCGGCGATCGCCCCACAGACTACGGATTGCTGGAAGAGCGAGCCATGAGCTATTTCAGGATGGACAGCTTCACGGCAGCACTAAAAGACATTCAGCGGGCCCTTCAGCTCTATCCTCAAAGTCCGGACTTATATTACCTCCAGGGGTTGTTTGCTAAGTCCATCCCGGACAATGCGCTGTCTTTGGAATCTTTTCAAAAAGCTTCGTCTCTTGGCACTCAGGATCCGGAAGTGTACTACGAATTGGGACAACAACTCCTTTTTCAAAAGGCATATCCGCAAGCCATCAAGGCTTTTGAACAAGCAGCCGAGTTGAATTCCAAGGAACCCATGTACATCTTTGCGCTGGGGTTTCTGGAAGAATCTCGCGGCAATCCCTCCAAAGCGGTGAACCTTTACCGCAAAGCACTGGACTTGGATTCTTTGTTCGTCAAAGCCCTCACGCAAATCCACGGGGTGTACTTTGAGCAGCTTCGCTCGGAGCAAGACGCACAGCGCTACAACGATCGGCTCCTCAGGCATTACCCCTCTCATCCCCTGGGACAATATCAGAAAGGTTCCCGCATGTTGTCCAAAGCCCTCAAGACTGATCAGCTGGCGCAGACCCAGGTATTCGCAGAGGCGATCAATGGCGCGTCAGAAGCCTTTACCATTGCGATCAATTCCGATCCTCGCTATCTGGATGCTTATTTTAGCAGGGGCTTTACCTACTTGCTTGGCGGTCAACGCATTGATCTGGCTACAGCAGATTTTCAGAAATGTCTGGAACTAAAGCCCGATTACGCCGAAGCACACTTTTGGCTGGGATCCATTCAGGAAAAATATCAGGACATCAATAGCGCGCTGAGCCACTACGAGACCGCCCTGCGCCTGAAGCCTGACAATCAAGACTTTATCGATGCAGTCAATGAGTTGACCGCCAAAAATCGCTAAGCTCATGCCTTTTTACCTCGACATGCACCTCGACCTCGCCATGAATGCCATGGAATGGAATCGGGATTTGCGCCTGGATACCGATGAACTCAGGGAACGAGAGGTCGGGTTGACAGACAAGCCAGATCGCGGGCAGGGCATGGTCAATTTTCCGGCGATGCGGCGGGGGAATCTCGGACTATGTGTCGCAACCCTCATCGCCCGACACAGCCAATCACAGTTTCCTGTGGCAGGTTGGCAGTCGCCAGAACAGGCCTGGGCACAGACTCAGGGGCAGCTTGCGTGGTATCGCGTCATGGAGCAAAAGGGCGCGCTGAGGCAAATTTGCGATTTGGCATCGCTGCAGGCCCACCTCGCACAATGGCAGACCGATCCACAGGGTACCGCCATCGGGTATGTGATGAGCCTCGAAGGCGCAGATAGCATCTTGAGCATGGAACATCTCCGCGTAGCCTATGAGCAAGGGTTGCGGGCCATCGGACCTGCACACTATGGGCCAGGAATCTATGCTAATGGTACTGAGGCCAGGGGGGGAATCACGCTACGTGGAAGAGAGCTGCTACGAGAAATGCAGCAATTAGGGATGATTCTGGATGCAACGCACCTGTGTGATGAGTCCTTTTGGGAAGCGCTCGACTTATTTGAAGGTGCCATTTGGTCGAGTCATCACAATTCACGCGCGCTGGTGCCCAACGAGCGACAAGCCAGCGATGAAATGTATCGAGCGTTGCTAGCGAGAGGTGCCGTGATCGGCATTGTGATGGATGCATGGATGCTGGTGCCGGGTTGGGTGCGAGGCGTCTCAGTGCCTGGCGACATCGGATTGACGCTGGAGGCCGTAGCCGACCACATCGACCATGTCTGTCAACTTGCAGGCAATGCCGATCAAGTGGCGATTGGCTCCGACCTCGATGGTGGATTTGGACGGAATCAATCCCCGGATGATTTGGGAGACATCGGTGATGTGCCCAAGTTGGTATCCATTCTGGCCTCCAGAGGCTATACGCCACAAGCTATTGATCAAATTTTTTCTCACAACGTGCTCCGATTTCTCGAAAAAACGTGGAGCTAAGCTCCTCTTCTTCCTCCCCCATTTCAATCTTACGCTTACAAAAAATGAAATCTCGTTGGTTCAAGTACTTGTTGATCTTTGTGGGATCCGTTCTGCTGTTTTTGGTTGGGGTGTACTTCATCCGCTTTCGGCCGATGATGACCCTCATGGAGACCGAGCGGAAGCCCGAGAACTTTCGCAACATGTCCGCCATTTTTCCTTCCAACTCCATCGCGGCCTCTGACACACCTTCTCCCCTTCCAACCAGCGAGCAGCCCTTTTCCTTCTCCATGACCTGGGAGGGTCGCGAGCAATCGCTCGAAGAAATCCTGGCTTCGATGTCCACGACGGGATTCCTCGTCTTGCGAAACGACAGCATTTTGTATGAAAATTACTTTCTCGGTGCTGATCAGCACTCGCGACTCACTTCCTTCTCCGTGAGCAAATCTGTCACTTCCACCCTCGTGGGCATAGCGCTTCATGAAGGAAAAATCAAAGACATCCACGATCCGGTAGATCAATACTTGCCTTCGCTTCGGGGCACGGGTTTCGAAGGCGTGAGCATACAGCACCTGCTTCAAATGGCTTCGGGGATTCAATTCAGCGAAAAGTATGAGGATCCTGATTCCGACATCAACCAAATGATGTTTGCCCAATTTGCTTACTACCAGCCGCTGAAAGAGTGGATCACGGGATTTGGCCCAAAACAAAAGGCCGGCGAGACCTTCGAATACCAGAGCATCAACACCATTGTGCTCTGTGTGATGCTCTCCGAGCTGTATGGCAAAAGCCTCTCAAGTGTGCTGGAGGAAAAAATTTGGAAGCCCATGGGTGCCGAGCAATCAGCTTTCTGGAACACAGACGAATACGGAACTGAAATCGCCTTAGGGTTTTTGAACGCGACCCTACGAGATTATGCGCGATTTGGCTTGCTTCATCTCCACGAAGGAACTTTTAACGGGCAGCAAATTGTGAATGCTGACTGGATTGCAGAGGCTACGCGCATTGAGCCAGGGGAATCGCATCCCCTCAAAGATTCTGGGGATACAGGCTATCAATATCACTGGTGGATTCCCCAAGGAACGGAAGGCGAGTACATGGCATCGGGCTACATGGGTCAAGTGGTGTATGTGAATCCTGCTCGGCGGGTCGTGATTGTGAAAACAGGAACAGAAGAGGCCGAACACTTGCCGTTGATTCAGGCGATTGCCCGCGAAATCAGTCCCATCGCCCAACCCGATACAGTTTCAAATCGGGAGCTGGAAATGAGTCTGGCCCAATAGAGAGTTGATCTTACAATCATTCACTTGATACACGACGCCTATGCCACAACCATCAGCTTGTGCAAAATGTAAAGCCTCCAAAATGGCACGCTTGCAGGATGCAAGTGGAGGATCATATTATTGGCCCAAGACCCTAAAATCCTTCAAATCGGAGTGCTGGGTGTGTATAGAGTGTGGCTACATCGAGCGCTGGATCAAGGAAGCCGATCTGAGCAAGCTCCAGAAAATATGGCAGAAGCATTTTGGCACCAAGGGCCCGATCATCAGATGATCGAGCCCATGTTTTATCGCCTTAGCTGGCGAATCCTGGAAATTTACCTTTTAGAAATTCTCTTGGAGAAGATCCAGGGAAAATTTTTTGTTGGCTCGTGGGATTAAACTACCGACTGGAACTTCTTACTTCAAGGGTTTTGACAACTCTAAAGCCAACTACTTTTCACCGTCGTGTGCTGTTCTGGCGCTTAGCTCGCGCACCATTGCCTCAAGCTGCTGCAATCGCGCCTCTTGTGAGGCCAGCTGAGCAGCTTGCGCGTCGATCACCGACTGTTGTTCCTGAATGGCTTTGAGTGCCACCACACTCATGCCGGCGTAATCCACGGTGTAGTACTTCTGGTCGTCGCCGCCGAAATACACAAACTGTGGAAACTCTTTTTCCAGCTCTTGGGCGATGAACCCGGTGAAATAACGCGGATCCTCAGAATCAGTGTACTGGTACGTTTTGGCCTGAAGGTTCATCACCTGAGGCAGCACACTGCCCAGTAGGCTCACATTGGTTTTCAGTCGCGCATCTGAAACGGCAGTATAGGCGCCGGATGTTAGATTAATGGTAGCACGCTTGATCCCTTGTTTGAAAAACTCGAAGTGACCCGTGGTGTTGGAGGTATAGAGGTTCCAATAGTGGCCATTGGCTCCTTCATTCTGGATACGAATCCCGTCATTGCTGCCGCCAAAGTTGGTGTGGTACAGGTGCAGTTCAGCGCGGGGCGGGCTGCCAGCAGGGATGTTGATGCCAATACGCGGCTCGCGCATCACCTCAAATTCGATGGCCCATTTGTTCAAGTGCTGGCTGAAAATGCCGATCACAGAGTCTGGTGCCGACATGCCTAAGAAAGCGCGATCGAAGGTACCCGCATTGTTCTGAAACCAGATTCCAGGGGAATTATTAATGTTTCCTGTTGAACGAATGCGCATACGTCCAGTCATATCCAGTGGAAATACGGGATTCTCCACCCCGATACCCATTCTGCCACTGCCCAGTTCAAAGGCAAATTTGCGCGTGCCACTATCCCGGAAGTAGAACACATCGGTGGTATCTTTGTATTCAAGACCCCAATTTGGGAATGACGGTGAATGAGAAATCACCATTCGGCTGGCGTTTTGTGTTCCGGAAGTAAACATCTGAATCATGGGTGCTGCATTGCTCACCGTCACTGCCGGAAACCGGAGGGTTCCCTGCGGATCGGTGAGAAGGATATCCCCATCAATTCCGGACACTTGGAATTTATCCCCATTGCCCACCGTCAGGGTATTGGCTGGGGTTGCATCGCCAATTCCCACATTTCCCGTGGTATAATGGATGTTGTTACCAGTAGTCGTCCATTGGCTGGCACCGCCGGCATCGTCCGCAGCGGGTGCCCAGGCTGCACCGTTCCACTTAAGTACCTGCCCATTGGCTGCACCGCTCTGGCCCAATTTGGCCGTGGTGACGGCACCATTGGCGATTTTGGCCGTGGTGACGGCGTTGTTGGCCAGTTCATTGGCGGTCACCGCACTAGCGGCGATTTTAGCAGTCGTGACGGCGTTGTTGGCCAGTTCGTTGGTTGTCACCGCACTGGCGGCAATTTTGACGGTGGTGATGGCGTTGTTGGCGATTTTGGGAGTAGTGACCGCGTTGTCAAGGATTTTGGCGGTGACCACGGCATTGTTGGCGAGCTTGGCGGAATTGACCGATAGGTCGTCGAGTTCTGCGGTCTGGATCGAGGTGCCGAGGGTCGCCGAGATGGCATTCGCGCCCGAGATGGCAATTCCATCCCCTGCCGTGTACGTGGGACCACCTCCCCCTGCATTGTCGACAGCGGGTGCCCACGCTGTACCATTCCATTTGAGCACCTGCCCATTCGCGGCACCACTCTGGTTGAGCTTAGCAGCAGTAACGGCGCCGTTGGCGATTTGGGCTGTGGTGACGGCATTGGCAGCGATCTGGGCCGTAGTGACAGCATTGGCTGCGATTTGGGCTGTGGTCACTGCGCCAGGCCCGATCTTACCCGTGGTAACAGCATTGTTGGCAATTTGGGTTGTGGTGACGGCATTCGCCGCGATCTTGGTTGTCGTCACGGCGTTGTTGGCCAGTTTGGCATCGGTGACCGATAGGTTATCCAGTTCGGCGGTTTGAATTGATGTACCAAGGGTCGCCGATATGGCGTTCGCGCCTGAAATGGCTATGCCATCTCCTGCTGAGTACGTGGGACCTCCTCCGCCACCTGTGTTATCCACCGCGGGTGCCCATTCACTTCCATTCCACTTCAGGACCTGGCCATTGGCCGGGGCGGCGTTGCTTACGTCTTCAAGATGGTCAAGTCTCATATCCGTAGCGACTTTGGCGTAGGGCACTGCAGAAAGTCGCGTAGCGGGGATTGAAGCGCCATTGATTTGTACTTCCAAAAAGTACTGATCTGAGAGCCAGTCCAGGTCAAAATTGCCCGATACAGGCACTCCCTCACCGATCACCACGGCGAACAAACCCAGGTCATTGGTGGTAGGGGTGTGCGTCTCTTCAAAAACATTGGTCCCTCCGGCACTTCCTTCACGGATCACGAAGCGAAGGTTGAGGGACTCATTCGCCAAAATAGCGCCGCCCGCGTCGCGGGCTACGCCTTGATATTGAAAGCCTTGTGGCTGAGCCCAGGCAACGAGGCAACTCATGAGCGCCACGGTGAGCAAGAGAGCTGATTGGAAAGCTTTTTTCATGGGAATTAAGTGTGGGTAAGTGAGGTGAAGAGAGCGGGTGGAAGATGGTGAGAAGTGTTGAATCAATTACTCCTTGATGAGAAGCCGTTCCAGCTTTTCGAGGCGAAGA